>CAZUCT010000345.1:0-3138 GCA_964619285.1 uncultured bacterium
GTTCGTAGTAATCGCGGAGCGCGATAGGTTCGTAGTAATCGCGGAGCGCGATAGGTTCGTAGTAATCGCGGAGCGCGATGTATTTCGTAGTCATCGCGGAGCGCGATTAATTAACTGTGCCTGTCGTGGAAGTGGCATATTGAGAAGGTCTAACAAGCTTCTTAAGTGACAGACTACAATTAACAATTGACGATATTTAATACCAGTTTGTTAAACAATACCAACGCGGGCATCGAGATTTAAGAAACCGGGTTTTTTCAATATTCCCGGTTTCACGCGGGGGAGGAACGCCATTTTCTTGCAGGTATTTTTATTTTGGCGAAGGTATTGTTAAAGAAACCCGGTTTCTGGCTCAAAAACTTATCATAAGCAATTAACAATTGACAATTGACAATTAACAATTAAGCAAAAAAATGACTTCAGAGAAATTCCGCCGCCAGCTACGTCGGGAAACCCAACTGTGGCAAGCCGAACAATTAATAGACGAAAGTCTGTATCAAAAAATATCCGATCGCTATCAATTCGATGGCTTAGAAAGTGCGGCGAGCGATCGCTTTGTCTCCATCCTACTAGGTTTGGGAGGCATCTTGTTAGGCTTAGGCGCTATCACCTTTGTAGCAGCCAACTGGCAAGAATGGTCGCGAGAATTAAAAACCATCCTGCTGTTAACTCTTTTCTTAATAGTAAATAGCACCGGTTTTTATCTCTGGCGACAGCCGCCACTGCAGCCCAATACCTCCAGCAAACAACGCAAACTCGGTCAAAGTTTGTTAATCTTTGGGGCACTAATTTTAGGAGCAAATATCGCCTTAATGGCGCAAATGTTTCATATTGGCGGTTCTCCTTACGGACTCTACATAGTTTGGAGTTTGGGAGTATGGGCAATGGCTTGCGGTTTGCAGCTAACTTCCTTGGGAGTTTTAGCTATTTTATTGATGGGAATAGGCTATTGGACGGGGATAGGAGAAACTTTTTACTCCGAAGAATTTTCCTGGCTGGATTTCATCGTTCAAAATCTGACTTTGGTGGTTGGATTATTATTTATTCCCCTAGCTTATTGGTGTCGTTCTCGGGCGATATTTTTTATGGCTGTCTTGGTATTAATTCCCCCTTTATTTACAGGTTTTGTCGAACTGCTTTACTTAGATAACCATCAAGGTTTATGGTTAGCCTTTGCCATTACTCTACCACCAGCATTATTATGGAGTTACGACGACACTCTCCTACCAAAAATCGACACCAGACTCTTTCAACCCCTCGCCCGAACCTTAGCTATTTGGTTTTTTAGCATCCTCTTTTTCAACCTATCATTTAAGTGGCCGTGGAATTGGATTTACCCCTCAATGTTTCCCTCAAGCAACTTACATTTTAGCTGGTTTAACTACCTAGAAATTCTGTTATTTATGGGCATAACCTTTTGGCAATGGTTTAACCTTGCAAAACCCAGCAAAGTAAATCCTCAGCGTTGGGGTTTTGATGCAGTAAGCAGCGTTATCGGCATCTTTATCGTCGTAACGGGAACAGTAATGTTTTGGCATCTCAGCATTAATCAAATTCCAGAGCTAGCTACTTTTCTTATCAACGTCGAGATGTTTCTCCTAGCAGCGGGGTTAATTAGAATTGGTTTGGGACGAGGAAATAGGGGTGCTTTTTGGGGCGGTTTAGTGTTGCTAACCTTGCAAATTACGAGCCGCACTTTTGAATACAATACCGACTTGTTGTTCAAATCTTTAGTATTTGTTTTATGCGGCGCGGGTGTCATCGCAGCCGGTTTATGGTTCGAACGTCATTTATCATCAACTTCTTTAAAAATACCGGAGGATTAAAATGAAATTATCTAACTTGTTTAACCCAAATAAAGTGGAGTCGTTAAAGGAAACGACAGCGCCAGAGAGAGATTTTTCTCCACCGACAAATAAAAAGATTAAAAATTGGCGTTTTTTGCTACCTTTTGCCTTACAAATGGGGTTAATTTTGTCGGTTCCCGCCCAAGCAGTTTATACCCATGTCACGGGTAAAACGGTTGTTTTGCAAACGGTGCCGGTGGATCCTTACGATTTTTTGCGAGGCTATTATCAGGTTTTGAGTTACGACATTTCCCGCACGGATAATCTGAAAGAGTTGCCCGGTTGGAATGAATTAGCTGGCGGAAATTATGGTGGATATTTGCCCCAAGGAAAAACGGTTTATGTAGTTTTAGAAAAGCCGACTGGGGAGGAAAAAGAGGGAAAACCCCTTGCTTGGAAACCGGTGGCGGTAAGCGCAACCTTGCCCGAAGATTTGTCGGAGAACCAAATAGGAATTAAGGGGCGGTCTAACGGTTGGCAGATTGAATATGGGTTGGAGACTTATTATATGCCAGAGGACCGACGGAACGAGGTTAACGATGATATTGTGGGGGCGCAAAGGGAGACGATAGGGGAAAATCAGCAGATACCTTTTGTGGTGGAGGTGAAGGTTAATAGTAGCGGTGGGGCGGTGCCGTTGAGTTTGTGGGTGCGCGATCGCAACTATCAATTTTAAAGGCGATCGCTCTTCTAATTCACCAATAACCCAGAAACCCGGTTTTTTCAAAAAACCGGGTTTCTTAATGGCGGTAAAAGCGATCGCTCTCTTCACCCATTAACTATACTTGACGCGGGGAGGCAATTCACATTTCATGACGAGTGACTCACACTCATGACTCACACTCAAAAACATCTTTTTTTCTTTGAGTTAAGAGTATGTTGACTGAGAAATCAAAAAACGCATTTTCTGCCCGTGCCTAGTATATCTTGGAGTCCGTCCAACCAAGGGATTAAATCGTTTGGTTCTGCAAAATCCAACAACGCCTCGGTCAAATCTTCCAACTGGGGAAGCGATAACTCCAACAAACGCTGCTGCAACTCCGGGGCCAGTGTACCGATGCGACGGGGCAGTAAACGATAAATCGTCGTCAACATCCCTTCCTTTCGCGCTTCTTTGTCAATATCCCTTCTTTTCGCGCTTCTTTGTCAATATCCCTTCCTTTCGCGCTTCTTTTCGGGTAGCTTCTACGAGGATTTTTTTGGCAAAATTGGCCAAAAAAAGGATGCCGTAGAACAGGCATCTTGCCTGTTCTACGGGTTGCGGGATTTTTACGACTAAAGTCGTTACTAC
>CAZUCT010000345.1:3238-6349 GCA_964619285.1 uncultured bacterium
GAGCTCTGGTAATTCTGCCCCAACGGGATTTTTACGACTAAAGTCGTTACTACGAGCTCTGGTAATTCTGCCCCAACGGGATTTTTACGACTAAAGTCGTTACTACGAACTTTTGTTACGCCCGCCAAAACTTCAAACTCCGATCCTCGCTGCCGCTAACCAAAGTTTCCCCATCGTCCGCGATCGCCACGCACCAGACGATATCCTTGTGCCCCGTCAGAGTTCCCAACTTTTGCCCGGACTCCAACTGCCAAACCTCGATGCTGCCGTCGTTATTACCGCTAACAAACCTCTCGCCGTCTGGAGCGATCGCCACGGATAAAACCTTTTGGCCGCGACCTTCCAGACTATATAATTCCTTCCCGTTGCTGGACTGCCAAACTTTAATCGTATTATCGCCGCTGCCGCCGACCAGTTTCTCTCCGTCTGGAGAAAAGGCAAGACACCACACGCTATCGGCATGACCTGTCAAAGTACCCATTTCTTTGCCAGTCTCCAAATTCCACAGTTTAATAGTGCTGTCGTTGCTGCCGCTTGCCAATAACCTCCCATCGGGGGCGATCGCTACGGCATAAACCCCGCTTTCGTGTCCCTCCATCGTTTGTAACTTCTCCCCAGTTTCCAGATTCCAAAGAGCGATCGTCTTATCGTCGCTGCCGCTGACTAAAGTTTTCCCATCGGGCATTATGGCAAGGCAGCGAACCCATCCCGAATGGCCGGCGAGGGTTTTAAGTTCCTTCCCCGCTTGCAAATTCCATAATTTAATCTTATTGTCATCGCTGCCACTCGCTAAAATTTTGCTATCGGCAGAAATAGCGACGCATTCCACATCCCGCGAATGCCCCGTTAGCGCTTGCAACTCCTTCCCAGTTTTCAAATTCCATAGTTTGATGGTTTCGTCGTAACTGGCAGTTGCTAGGGTTTTGCCGTCGTCCGCTATCGCCACTCCTCGAATTGTATTAAAATGAGCTTTAATAGTCTTAGTGGCACGGAATTTTTCTAATTGCCCCTTGCGTTGTTTTTCCTCCTGTTTTTGGCGTTTCATCTCTTCCATAGCTCCGCGAGTAATTTCTATATTGCGACGGGGGCGATCGAATTTTGGTTCGATACTTAAGGAACGTTGATAATCGGCGATCGCTTTTTCGTACTCTTTAAGCTTATAATAAATATTGCCTCGATTATTATAAGCTTCCGGCCACAGAGGTTTAATTTCCAAAGCCCGATTAAAATCATCAATAGCAAGTTTATATTCCTCCAACTTACCACAAGCAAACCCGCGATAATAATAAGCTTCTGCTAGCTCTGGGTTGAGGGCGATCGCTCTATCAAAATCGGCAATTGCCCCTCGATAATTCTTCTGTTTGAAACGAACTATACCCCGCTTGTAGCAGGCATCTGTAACATTTAAACGCCGCGTTTCCTCAATAGCTGCCAAACATCGATTCAGCTTTTCTACATATTCTATATCTTCTACTATTAAAGCAGACTCCATCGCTTCTAATAAAGGCAAAAAACCCTCCGGTGGCGAGATACCGCGACGTTTTAACCAAATCCTCGCCGAATTTTTAACCTGCGATCGCGCCCAAGCTTTATTAGGCAAACTTGCCAAACTCAGAGCTAATTCCAAAGTCAACTCCGGCATCCAACCCGAACGTTTAACCTCCAAAGAAGCATAGAGTTTTTGATAATAAAAAACCACCGCCTGCATCACCTGGTTAACTGCTGCCGATTCCGAAATATTTGCCATAATATTTGCCATAATATTTCCCATTAAGTTGGGCAGCAATTCTGGCAATAAAGGAGGCAAATTGTATTCCATTAAAAAATATTCATCTGCCACCAAACCGGCAAACAAACAGTGATAAATAGTAAAAAACTTCCCCAGTTCTTCAAAATCCTCGCGATTGACAACATAATTCAAATTCACATCTTGGGCTGCGATTCCCGCCTTTTTAAACTTCTCTTCTTTTAGTAAAGTTTGTAAATTTTTTAAATTATCTCCCCCATAAAGTTTATCCGCAGTTTCCGGTTTTTCTCCTACAGCAACCAATTTATTTTTAACAGTCAACCAGCGGCGGGCGCGAACCTTTGCAGACTCGTATAAAACATCTCGATAGGGCAGTCGAGAAATTACAGAATCGTAGCGATACTTCGACCAATTAAAACCCCAATAGGCAATACGAAAATTTAAGTAATTGCCATCCACTTCCGATTCTAAAACCAAAGTAGGTTGAGATTTTAAGACCGCAAATAAGCTTTTAATACTAGCTTCGCTATGAAAAGATTTGCTAACCCAAGCCCCCGCTAAAAAGTCAATGTCTCTGCCTTTGGAGGAGTATTCTCGAAAAAATTGTCGCAATCCTTCCGCTACGGTTAGTTCGATATCGGGAAAACTTTTAACAGCATTAGCGGCACTAGCAAATCGTTCAAATTGCAGTTTTGGAGGAGCAAAAAATACTCGCAACGGCATTATTTCTGCTGCGGAATGCGAATTAATTATGTCTGCAGCAACTAACCAAATAGGAGAGTTTTCTAGGCGTTGTTGTTCTTCGATAACTTTGAGAGAAGTTTCTCGCTGGTAAGCGATTAATTCTCTTTGTAGCTGATGTTTGAGTTTTAATAATTCTAATTGCAGCGTTTTTTCCATTTCCAAACACCAGGGAGAAAACTCTAAGTTATTTTGCTCTCTAGCAGTTTCTATTTCTCTGGTAAAATCGCTAATTTCTGGGTAAATTTCGCTGTTTAAAACTTCAATTTTTGTGCCAACATCTAAGCTATTTTTATCTCGAATTAATCCTAATTTTAACTCTTTTATTGTAATCTCTTCTTGTTGCTTAACTAAAGCAGACTCTTCGGGAATATTTAAGCTATAATCGAGATTAGGAGAAATAAAGTTTGCCGCTTCGGCAACGGATTTGCCCACCGTCGTCAGGAATTTCCAAACCATTTTTTAGAGCCTCGTCTTATGGGGGAGCTTTCTCAGCTTCAGTTTTACGGATCTATGTACGCCCGCAAACAATCCCCATCCGGATCGAAACTATTTTTAGTTAGTAGAATGCGCATCGCGCACCAAATCTTAAAGTTAATTTTCAACTGGTAGGGTGCGCACCG
>CAZUCT010000346.1:0-6283 GCA_964619285.1 uncultured bacterium
TTTGCAGTATTACCAGAGCAACGGTAATTACAGCAGCAAGCTTAAGAGGAAGCAGCAACTTAGGTCTAATAGATGCCTTGCATCTGGCAACCGCCATAGAAGCAGGATGCACGGTTTTTATTACTAACGATACTGCTTTACGCCATCCCAGTCCGGGTATAGATATCTGGATCCTTGCAGATATAGAAGATTAAACAAGGCACGAGCGATGTTGCATCCGCGTTGCGGATGCAACATCGCCCCTCCAAAACCAACCGCGTTTGAGGGGCGTTCGCGCAACGCGGGGCGCGTTCGCCCCACCAACAACCCATCCGCACTCGTCCCGTAGAACGGGCATCTTGCCTGTTCCCGCTGCTAACCTAACTTTCGGAACCCACCACTACATCTATACAACCAAACAGGCAAGATGCCTGTTCTACCAAGATGCCTGTTCTACGTCGTTACTACGAACGGGCGATCGCCTCTCCAAAACCAACCGCGTTTGAGGGGCGATCGCGCAGCGTTGCGGATGCAACATCGCTTTTTTATCCTCCAGAAAGGTAATTGCCGGTGCGCTGCGCGCAATACAGGAGATAAGAGCGATCGCCCCCAAACTATTTATTCAGATTCTGCTGTCAGTTCCCCCCTTTCTATTATAGCCCGCACGACAAATTCCATTGTAGCACGGTCTTTAAAAACATGAGCCTTTCCTTCTTTCCTAATTCGAAAGTTTGACGTTTGAGATTTTGGAACGACAAGGGAAACTCGTAGAAGTAGTAGAAATTATGGTTTGTTCGCAGCGATCGCTTTAGCGATAGATTTTGTAAGGTGCCAGGAAGCACCCTACTAGAGCAACACAGCTAAAATGATAGGTAACAATTTTTTACTCGCAATTAGCAATTAGCAATCTTCTATTAGCGTTAATATTTTTACCCACACTTTTAGCAGGGAAGCACTACTACTCGAAAACTATTACCTAACGCTTATTCCCGTTCAACCCTACAAGCTCCTGTTCCGGCATAACCCCGTTTTCTCTGGTTTGTGAGACCACGGGCGGTTCTACTACTGGCGGCTCTACCATCGGTACTTCTGGTAGCAGCTCGGACGCTGGTGGAGCCACTGGCGGCGGAACCATCGGCGGTTCTACTACTGACGGCTCTACCATCGGTGCTTCCGCTACCTCTTCCTCCGGACTCTCCCGGGGAGGAGATTCCTCCTCAGTCTCTTCTATAGGTTCGGGAAGCATCGGCGGGGCGACCGGTGGAGCTACTGGTGGGGGGGCGATATCTTCTACCTCTGACTTGGCCGATACATTTACATTTTCTATAACTGGCGCGGCAGTGGAAACTTCCGGTGCAGGCGTCGTTCCAAAAGCCAGTTTTCCCCTCAAGGCAGCAGTCGCTAAACTCCTCTTAAAGGATAGAGCCACGGCATCCTGTAGTTCCGTTAGGCGATCGTCGTCCAATTCCTCCGCCCCTTCAATTAAACTCAATACTTGCGAAAAACCATGATTTCCCTCGACCAAAGCTTCACTTTCTGGGTCTGCTTTAACCTTCATCGACTCATAAATTTGCTGTCGAAGCTTGCAGGCTTTTTCCTTACATTCCAGCAAAGGTTTAAAGTTACTATTATCCCGATGAAATACGCTCAAAACTCTGTCCAAAACTGCTAAAGCTCGCTGTCGAACTTGGGTGGCGCGATTCCGTTCTTCTTCTGCTTTTTTAACATTTGAGAGCAAAGATTCTAACTCGGTCAGCGATACAATTTCTTTGGAGTTTTCGGGAGACAATCCTAAAGTTTGCGCTGCTTCTACCAGCTTATTTTTGCATTCAAAAAAGTCATTTTTTACTGTTTGGAATTGTTCTTGTAATTTAGCTAAATTATAGTTCATCGACTTAGGTTTTAGTGTTAGTTTTTTCTTTGTTACTGCGGCAAGAGAACGGGGTAAAAACTCCCCACTCCGATGCCCGGTGGTTCGCCAGAGGTATTATCGCCCAACTAGCGAAACTGAGTCGGCATTTTCTCCGAGTTCTCTGGGTTTCTGAAGTTTTCTAATTGTACTAGCCACTCTGACATCTAGGCAAATTTTTAGAAAATTTTAGAAAACTTCCCAAAAGGACATTATCTTGGGGATGCAAGTCTTGACATATCGATTCTTCTTTGCTATAATTGCTAACTTTTTAGCCGCGCTAAATTGTCCCCCTCAAACGGACAGCCCCCGAGAGCGATCGCCCCAGTTGGATTTTGTAAGGTGTCAGGAAGCACCCTACTAGCTCTCATATTACTCCCCCCTCAAACCAACCTTCTGCAAACAACTCGCCCAAGGGATATTTTTCAACAATTTTGACTAATTTGGGAACTTCTTGAAAAGGAACGATTCGAGTAGCCCCCATTTCTTTTTCTACTGTCGAACTATCTTCATTATTTCGCCTCACAAAATCTGCTTTTCTACTGCCGCCGCGAATTGGTTCCCAAATGTCGCAGTTTGCGCTTTTAGGTTTGCCGTTAAAAATTTCATCGATGGCAAAACCGTAACCTATTCCTTGCAAGATTCGGATGGCTTCCAAAAAGTTAGATTTACCGCTACCGTTGGCACCGATAAAAATGTTGATACTGCCCAATTTAATCGCGACTTTTTCTAAACTTTTGAAGCCTTCAATAGCGATGGATTTAATCATTATTGGGTAATGAGTAATGGCTAATGGGTAATGAGATGCACCGTACTGCTATAACTGGTGTTTTCTGACTTCTTTTATCTCTTGAATGACAGTTTCAGTACTTCTCAGAAAAAGAATCGGGACAGAGAAAATCTATCTTTATCCCATGACGTGCCAATTGATTTTCCAAGTTTTTCCAATCGGAATCAACTGCATTTAATATTGGCGGCTTTTCTGGATGCACTAAAGCTACTGCTACAAATTTCCGATCCGATAAATCGAAACCTTCTAATGCCGCATCTTTTGGAAACTCTAAAAAATTGTTTTCCGATACTTCTGTAATCCGCACTAACTGACAGCGCTTTGGGTTTCCTTGGTTGGTTAAAATCCATTTCAAAAACGCATCTCCAATACCGGGTTGGCCGCTAGAAGAAACATTTTTCATATACTCTTTAACCATCAACCAGCGATCGTCTAACACCAAAATTTTACCCTGCCGAATTTCCTCCAAACTCTGAATGCAATTCAGGATGCATTGGGGCGATGCTTGGGGCGTTTTTCTATTAGCCACAACTAAGACGTTAGTATCCACTATAACGTACATCTACTTACTGCTCCATCTGACGTCGAATAGCTGCTTCTGTCATAGCCGTCAATTCTCCGAGTTCGTCACCAAAAAAACCTTCCGGCCAATTATTAATATTACCAAAAGCATCTAATTCTAAAGCAGTTAACTCCGAGATTCCCTCGCTGTTTGTCTGGCAAAAATAAAGCGCGGCCTCTTCATTTGTCAGCTTTTCTTCTGCAACCCGACGCTGCAAGCGCCGCAACAAATGTTCGCTATGACTCTCCAGAATGACTTGCAATTTCCGAGTTTTAATCGCATCAATTAATACATCCGCCAAACTGGCCTGAACTGACGGATGTAAATGAATTGCTGGATGTTCTAAAATAATCGTGGAACCTTCGGGAACGTAGTAGCATAAAACCAGCACCGGTAATATTTGGGAGACACCAAAACCGACATCTGTAATTAACACTGAGGATGCTTTTTCCGAACGGCGAACTCGTACTTCGTATTCTTGGCGGTTTTGGGCGAGGGGTTCGATTTTGAAATCGCAAATCAATCCTAACTCCCGCGATCGCTTTGCCACAAGTTCTTCGATCGCCCTATTGTTATCCAAATTCCGAGATGCCAGCAGGGCAGACACCGCCGACTCCCCCCGCTGCCCGACATCCTGGGGTCGTTCCCCCGTCCATCTATATTGTCGGCGGGGATAGTCGCGCAGCGGTCCCAGGTAATAGATGTTTTGAAACAACTCCTCGAAAGCTAACACCAAATCGGATAAAAAGCTGGCATTTTGATAGTAAGTATTAACTTTATCGGGAAATCTATAATTTTTTAACGGTGGAGGTAGGGGCCACCTTCGACCTCGATTTCTTTTTAGTTGATAGCTGTCAGTATTTATCAAATCGTACTCGTCACCATCGCCATCTTTCGCCCTCATTCCAAATTGATAATTCCCGCCACCATCACTAAAACTATAAGAAAATTGTTCGACGGAAATCCTGTTAGCAGTGCCCTCAATTGTCGCTGCAAAGCTAAGTGCTGGAATTGAAAACAAAATGCTATTTGGTTCCCCTTCCGGATCCGGAACTTCTAGGTTTTTGGGCAGTTTCCAGTCTAAAGAAAAGGAGATTTTACCCGGTGTTTGACCGCCGCTGACAATATCGGAAAAACTTCCCAGATTAACATAAGGACCGCCGGTATTTAATCTTCGTTGGCGATCGACTGTTTCTACGGTCTGTTTTAACATTAATAAAAGTTGCAAAATAGCAGTTTTTCCAGAGCTATTACTTCCGAAAAAACCTGTCAAGGGAGAAAATTTTATCTCCCCAGTATCTTGCCACGATTTGAAGTTTTGAACGCTTAGTTTTGTAATCATAAATTGGTTTGATTTTTGGTTAGTGGGTTGGGAAAAAATGCGCATCGCACCTAGCCAATTAAAAAATCTACGCTCACATCAAAATCGGGAAATGCTAAAGGTGCGAGCTGTTGACCGCGCCAAAACTTTTGGATTAAACTATATCCATTGGTGGTAGGTTGACGATAGACCTCGATACAGTTTTCTACGAAATCTACTAACCACGCTTCCTGTATCTGAGAACGAGCGTAGATGGGCATTTTGATGTCGCGATCGCAATCTACCGTACTATCCGCTACCTCCACTAATAACAACACTGCCCCTGGTGTTGGATGACCTGCTTGATAGTAGGAGGAACGCGGTTGCAGCAATACTACGTCCGGTTGCGGTTCGGCGCGATCGCTCAATTCAATCGGATTTTGAACGTCCACCAGCACTCTATCTTCGGGCAGTCGATTGAATAACCGATTTAGTCGCCTCACGCAAGTTGCATGGTTCTTACCTACTGAACTCATTTCTACAATTTCTCCATCTATTAACTCTAGGCGATCGCCCTCTTTAATAATACCTGCTTCCGCCATTAGACGATACTCTCGAACGGTGATTTTTTTTGTAGGTATCTTAACTGTCATTATCGCTTATCTCCGATAAATAATAATTGTAAGGTGCGCGTTGCGCACCCTACTAGCGGAACACACCTAAAATGGTGCGTAACAATTTGTGGCTCGCAATTAGCAATTAGCAATTAGCAATTAGCAAAAAGCGTTAATATTTTTACCCACACTTTTAACAGGGAAGCACTACTACACTTGCTATCTCTTACTCATTACTGGCGAACTCGTTGACGGCGTTGTTGCCGATCGTGTTGCTCTAGATCGTTGTTAATTTTGGCCAGTTCTAAATTGAACTGTTGCATTTCTAAACGAGTTTGACGCAAAGATGCTAACAGACGTTTGACCGTTTCTGGATTAGGAATACGCGATTGTTCGTTCATAATAAACCCCAAATTGTAAGGTGCGCGGTGCGCACCCTACTTTACATCCTCATAAATATCCGTTACCGAACAAGAAAAGTTAATACTCTCTAAATGTAATTGTTGATTCGGTCGATAGGTAAAAAGCACCCATTGACCCTCGGCGTTGCGACGGAAGCATTCCACTCGTCGGCGAGACTGACTGATGAGAACGTATTCTTGCAAGGTGGATAACTCCCGATAGTCGGCAAATTTATCCCCCCGATCGCGCGACTCCGTACTTTCCGACAAAACCTCCACGATTAAACAAGGATAGCGTTTGAAATAGTCGAATTGTAAGTCGCGATCGTCGCAAGTCACCATAATATCTGGATAGTAGAAAATATCCAACGTTTCTATGCGAGCTTTCATGTCGCTCATATAAACCCGACATCCACCGCCGCGAACGTGATTTCTTAAAAGAGCAAATAAGTTACCGGCAATAGTGACATGGGCATCGCTGGCTCCTGCCATTGCGTAAATTTCTCCTTGAATATATTCGTGTTTTATGGAACTGACTTTTTCTCCCTCCAGATAAGCTTCTGGGGAAAGATAGTTTTGTTGTCTGTTAGCTATCATAATTTTGGGAATGGGGAATGGGGAATGGGGAATGTTTAGAAAAGTAGAAAAATAGGTTGTGCGGACCGGAGTGGAACCCAACATCTTCACGTTCGTTAGAAACCGGGTTTTTGGCAAAAACCCGGTTTCTG
>CAZUCT010000347.1:0-6243 GCA_964619285.1 uncultured bacterium
GACAGGCAATTAGCAATTAGCAATTAGCAATTAGCTATTAACAAAAAGTCTTTCATATCTTTATTAAAGTGGTATTATACAGTAAGGATTGAAGGCATTCTCAATAAAAAATTGTGCCCTCTTTTAAGCTAGAATGCAGCAAAAATGAGGCATCCTGAAAGCAGAAGGATATACAGAACAGCTTGCCTGCCTGCCTGCCTCATCTTGGATGTTAAGAGCGATCGCCTGCTTCCACCGTCGATACCCTATCCTCAGTATCGACACGGGAATTATTTCCGGCGGCGTTATCCGCTTCAAGAGCATCGTTAATCAACAACAAAGCTTGCTTTAAGGCATCTTTGCGATCCATTAACAAATGCTGTGGAGGTAACATCTCTAAAACGCCCAATTTCTCCAAACGGCGCTTAATCTTACCCGCCGCGCCGACTATAAAGACGTGACGACCGTTCTCGCAAGCTTCCTTAATGGCATTTTCCAAAGCCAGAGAAGCAGTCACGCCCAGATGGGGCACGTCGCTGAGGTCCATAATCAAAACGTCGTGGTCTGCCATTGCCGTTTGCTGGCGGGCAATTGCTTTAGAAACCCCAAAAATCATCGGACCTTCGAGGTGGAACAAGAGGATGCGATTGTTACCGCGATCGAGCAACTCTTTCTCTTCTTCGGTCATGTCGATGCTATCGTCTGCATCGGTAATAGTTTTCACGTTCTCGGAGCGAAGGTTAGTGAGATTTTCAATAGTGAGAACATTAGCTACGAAGACACCCACACCGACTGCAGTAATCAAGTCAACAAATACGGTTAAACCGATAACCCCGTACATAATCATAGCGCCCTTGAGGGAAACTTGATGAGCGCGCTTGAGGAAACTCCAGTCAATAATTTTAATACCAACCTGCATGGCAATACCGGCCAAAACCGCCAGGGGAATACCCTCAGTAATGCCGCTAGCAAATAAAACTACCACTAGCAAAATTACAGCCCTGGTTAAACCAGAAACAGCAGTCCTAGCGCCTGTATTAATATTGACCACGGTTCCCATGGTCGCGCCGGCACCGGGCAAACCGCCGAATAAGCCGGAAAACAAGTTGCCGAGTCCTTGACCGATTAATTCCTTGTCGGAGTCGTGTTGGGTGCGAGTCAGACTGTCGGCAACAACTGAAGTCAGCAGGGCGTCAATACAGCCGAGCATAGCCAGAACTATGGCATCGACGAACATCTCGTTAAATTCCCTGAAAGTAAAAACCGGCAATTGGAACTGAGGCAAACCAGTGGCAAGGGTTCCCAGACTGCCAATAGTTCCGAGCTCGGCACCGGAGAAGAAAATGACAGCCATTAAAGTTCCTACGATTAAAGCTACCAGTTGAGCGGGTACCCATTTTGTCACGGATTTTGGCGTTAAGTAGAGAATAGCCATAGTTATCGCTGCCAACACGGTCTCCAGGGGTTTGATATCGCCTAAAAAGCTGGGCACGTTCTGGATAATCCCGATAATGCCGCCCCCGGGGTTGCTGTGTCCGAGAAAAGGAGGGATCTGAAGAAAAATCAGAATGATGCCTATTCCCGACATGAAACCGGAAACCACGGTGTAGGGCATCAAGGTAATATATTTACCCAAACGCAACAAACCGAAGGCGATCTGAAATAGTCCCGCCATCATTACCACGGTAAATGACAAGGCTAAGGCGAATCCTGGTTTGTCGGGATAGGCCGCTATGAAAGAGGTTACGATGGTCGCCATTACCACGGTCATCGGACCTGTTGGCTCTGAAATTAAGGTTGGGGTACCGCCAAACAGGGCGGCAAAAAGTCCCACTAAGACAGCACCGTAAAGACCTGCTTGGGCACCAGAAAAACCTTCTGGGTTTCCTGCAGCGGAGGCAATACCGACACCGAAGGCCAGGGCCATTGGTAGGGCAATGACCGCCGCAGTGACACCGCCAAAGATGTCCCCCCGTAGGTTGCTCGTGTTAATCGTATTGAAAACGTTGAGTTTCATAATTGGGCCATTAAAACAGGATAATTACGACTTTTTTTATTTACATAAGTCTATGTTTACCATCAAACTCATTGACTTATTTCTATGTCTTAAAATATCTTTAAAATCGATGAAAAATGCAACCCCTCTGGGATTGGAATAACTTATGACTCTCAAAAGTTTTACTTATAGGAGGAAAGGCCAATGATTCAGGCAACCCTACATCAACTCAGAGTTTTTGAGACCGTGGCCCGCCAGGGCAGCTTTACCAAGGCCGCAGAAGAGTTGTTCATTACTCAACCCACCGTCTCGTCTCAGGTGAAGCACTTAACTCAAGCGGTGGGTTTGCCTTTGTTCGAACAAATTGGCAAGCAGGTTCACCTCACCGATGCGGGTAAGGAGTTATTAGACACTTGTCGGGAAATATTCGATCGCCTGGATAACTTCGAGATGAAAATAGCCGACCTCAAGGGGGCGAAACAAGGAAGGTTGCGTCTGGCAATAGTGACGACGGCTAAATACTTTATGCCCCGCTTGTTGGGCAGTTTTTGTCAGGAGCATCCGGCCATAGATATCTCCCTGGAGGTCACGAACAACCAAAACCTGGTGAGGCGGATGTTGGAAAACCAAGACGACCTCTATATTCTCAGCCAACTGCCAGAAGATTTAGACTTAAACCCTCGCCGTTTTCTGGATAATCCGTTGGTAGTGGTGGCGAGGGAGGATCATCCTTTGGCGGGAGAGACTAATATTCCGATTAAACGACTGAAGGACGAGTTGTTTATCATGCGCGAACACGGCTCGGGTACCAGACAGACGCTCCAGAGACTCCTGGCCAAGCATAAGGTTTCGGTGAGAGTGCGGTTGGAGTTGGGCAGTAACGAGGCGATAAAACAGGCGATCGCTGGCGGTTTGGGGATTTCGGTCTTATCCCAACATTCTTTATTATCTGACAGTTTAAACGGAGAATTAATCGTTCTTGACGTACAACATTTTCCCATCCAGAATCAGTGGTACATCGCTTATCTGGCAGGCAAACAGCTTTCGGTTATAGCTCAAACTTTTTTAGAATACGTCATCGATGGGAGCTCGGAGGCAGGAGGTAAGCAGGAGGTAGTACAGCATTTAGGTTAAAAAGGTAAAATCTTGACGTTGGCTGTCAATCGTTAATTGTTTTTTATTTTTTGGGGCAATTAACAATTGACAATTAGCAATGCCCCATTCCCCAATTTAAAAAATGCTACCAGACACGCCAATAATTTCATTTACAATTCTGCTGGCGATCGCCCTAATCGTTCCCCCAATCTTCGAGCGACTGCGACTGCCAGGATTAGTCGGTTTGTTAGTTGCCGGAGTCCTTCTCGGCCCCAGCGGTGCAAATCTGCTGGACTCCGAAGAGCAGATGATGGCGCTTTTCATCGACGCGGGTAAAGTTTACCTGATGTTCGTGGCGGGTTTGGAAATCGACCTCGCAGAGTTTCGCAAGACTAAGGAGCGATCGCTCGGTTTCGGCATCGCTACTTTCTTGCTGCCGCTGCTCGGCGGTACTCTAGTGGGGCAACTATTTGGGTTTGGCTTAAACGCCTCTATTCTCATGGGTTCCCTGCTAGCTTCCCATACTCTTTTAGGTTTTCCTATTGTCATTCGCTTGGGCGTAGCGACAAATCAAGCTGTCACCGTTACCGTGGGGGCGACTATTTTCACCGACATCGCCGCCCTGCTGGTGCTGGCGATTTGCGTTTCCATTCATCAAGGTGATTTTTCGCCGACGAGTTTGGCGATCCAATTAGGTTCCTTAGGGCTCTACTCGGCAGCAGTTTTGTTTGGCTTGGACTGGGCGGGGAGGGAATACTTTCGTCGCACTGGCGACGAGGAGAGCAACCAATTTTTGTTCGTGATGCTGGCAGTATTTCTAGTTGCCGTCGGCTCCCAACTTATCAACGTCGATAAAATTGTCGGCGCGTTCCTTGCAGGTTTAGCTATTAACGATGTTGTCGGTAAGGGACCGGTGGAGGAAAAACTGGAGTTTGTTGGCAGCACTTTGTTTATTCCATTTTTCTTTGTGGGTATGGGACTGCTAATAGATATCCCCGCTTTTGTTAAGAGTTTAACCGACGGTTTATACCTCACTTTAGCGATTGTATTTACGTCGATCGCCAGTAAATTAATTGCCGCTATTTCGGCAAAAATAGTATACAAATACAATTGGAACGAATGTCTAACTATGTGGTCTCTGTCTATGCCCCAGGTGGCGGCGACTCTGGCGGCAGCTTTGGCTGCTTACGATATCGGTTTGATTTCCGAATCGGTGTTTAATGCGGTTATCGTTCTGATGCTGGTAACTTCGGTGTTGGGACCGGTGCTGACTTCTACTTTTGCGAGTAAGTTGCCCCAGCCGAAACAGGAGATAAAGAAAGAGGATGCTGTTGCGGGGTTGGATGGCAAGGATGCTGAGGGCGATCGCCTTTTTAAGGTCTTAGTTCCGGTGTACAATCCTTTGACGGTGCGCTATTTAACGGAAATGGCGGCCCTGCTAGCCCGCCACGAGTCGGGGATTATCGTGCCTTTAGCGATCGCCAAAGCCTACGCTCGCCTGGACGAACCGCAAGTGGAACGCGCTTTGAAGAGCAGCCGGCGATTGTTACATCGGGCTCTGAAGGTGAGTAAGAAGTTTCAAGTTGAAGCGAGACCAAAAATTCGCATCGACGACGAGGTATCGGAGGGCATCAGTCGCACTGCCAGGGAGGAGAATGCCAATTTAATTGTTATGGGTTGGAGCGAAATCGGCGGCTTGCGGGCCCGCTTGTTTGGCAACGCGATCGATAACGTCTTTTGGTCCGCTCACTGCCCGGTGGCGGTGGTGCGGTTGTTGGAGGAACCGGTTAATATTCGTTCGGTGTTGGTGCCCCTGAAACATATCACTCCCAAAACGGCTCGCGAGGTGGAGTTTGCCTTGATGTTTGCGGAGACTAATAACGGGGAAGTGCGGTTGCTTCACGTTTGCGATCGCCGCACGCCCCGGGAACAGGTTAACGATTTCGAGTCCCAGTTGGAGGAGATTATTTCTAAATCTGGGTTTGAGGTCCGAACTTCGATAAAAACGGTCCGCCACGACGATATCGCGAGGGTAATTATCGAGGAGTCGATGTCGGCGGATTTAGTTATCTTGCGTTCCATCCGCCGCCGCACTGCTGGTGGTTTAGCCGTTAGCAACGTTACTATGGAGGCGATTCAAGAGTTAAATTGTTCCTTGTTATTGTTCGGGCTGCACAATTATTAAAAGTTCGCCGAAGGATTAAGAAACCCTTTGAGAAACAGGGTTTCTGAACCCGCTCAAATCTCGTTCGTAGTAACGACTTTAGTCGTAATAGCACTTTAATAAAGCTCTGAAAGACTTTTTGTTAATAGCGTTCTTGCTAATAGCGTTCTTGCTAATTGCCTGTCTGACCTTAGCGAGAACGCGATTAGCCATTAGCCTGTCTTCAAAAATCGTTAACTCTTTCATAACTTTAACAAACTGGTATAAAAAAGCGATCGCCCCCACAGAGACTTAAGAAACCGGGCGCAAGCAGAAATTACCCGGTTTCTGGAGCGCGATCGCTTTACCAGCTATAAGTATCGGTAAAAACGTCGAACCAATCGCCATTTTTATTTTTTCCTAGTACATAATGAACCCGATCTTCTCCCCAGTCAAAATAAAGATTGTAAACTCGCGAGTCGATTAATTCTTGCTTAAAAAATTCCTTGAATAGCTATTTTTAGCCACGCACTCTCGCAAATATGCCAACCGTTCGTTTTCTGCGGTGGCGGGGTTGTTCGCTATGGCAAAGCGCACTTTGCCGTAATAGGTTCCGGCATTGGGAGTCGTTCGCGAAACCTCCACTTCCCAGTAAGTTCGGTCTATAGTCTCCAGCAAGCTACCGGGAGCGTTGGGATTGGTGCAAATGGCAACGGTAATAGCAGTACCGGTGTCGGTTTGGGGGTCGTGGGTTCCCCAGAGACTTTCCAGTAAGTTTGCGGGAATGCGGGGATTTTCTGCGAGGGCGATCGCTAAATTCACTTCATAACTCAAAACTGCCATCGAAAAAGTACCCGCCAAACGTTCTAATATATGAATGGGAGTCCGGGGGTCGCGAGCGATCGCCTGTTTTAGATTCCCCTCGGCATCCGCTACCAATTCTTCAAGCAGTCGCACTCGCAACTCTTCTGGAGTATTAGCGGGACTTAAACTAAAAAAAGCCTTTTTTATGCTATAATCGTTTTCCATA
>CAZUCT010000348.1:0-6228 GCA_964619285.1 uncultured bacterium
GGAGTTGGTTCCGGTTCTGGAGTTGGTTCCGGTTCTGGAGTTGGTTCCGGTTCTGGAGTTGGTTCTGGAGTTGGTTCTGGAGTTGGTTCTGGAGTTGGCTCGGGTTCGGGAACCACTGGTGGTGGGGGCGCAACCGGAACTGGAGGGGGCGGCGGTATAGGAACTGCCACGTTAGCAAAATTGACCGCATCGTTGACGGGATTTTCTACAGTTAGGGTCACCACCGGATCGGGAACGTTTTTCGCGAAGCCAATTGGCGGCACTTCCCTGACGACGAAGCTGTCGATGAACAAGCCGGGAAAACTATATCTGCCACTATTATCTGTAACTGTGGTTCGCTCGGCTGGCTCTTGGATGAAGTTGCCGTTGGAATCTATATAAAGGGCAGCTCCAGGTACGCCTGGTTCTCCGGGATCTGCTTGATTGTTGCCATTTAAGTCGTTGAATACAGTCCCACCTATTTGCCCAACTACTGCTACTTGGGGGATATTACCAAAATTTAGATTGGGAGGAACGGGACCCATAGCTAGAGGAGTGCTGGAACCAACCCCTGCAAAGGGCTCTCCAGATGGAATGTTGACTCCAGCAATGGTTTGTCCCGGTATAATATCTACTACTGGGGAGGGGTTGCTGGTTTGACTGACTCCTGGTATGTCAACTTCGCGAATTTGAACGCGGGTTGCGGGCAGGTTGGGTAAGAAGTATTGACCGCCCAGAGTTGTTACCGTGAAAGGATCCCCGCCATCTAAAATGCCGTTAAAGTTGGTGTCGGCGTAGATCGTAAAGTTGGGAATACCCGGTTCTCCATCGTCTAACAGGCCGTTGCCGTTGGCATCGAAGTATTTTACTCCTGCCACGTTCCCTACGTTTTCGGGGATAGTGGTGCCCAAGTTGACAATAACGTTATTAGCCATCTCTTCTGGAGCGGGGCTAATAACTATGATGGGACTTGCATTGGTTTGGGTTTGGGGCAATTCAAAGGCGGTTCGCAGCGTGTAGCTGCCAGGAAATACTCCAGTAAAGGAATAGCTTCCCGTCGCATCGGCCATAGTCTGTACTGCTATGCCGGTATTAACATCTATCAGGGCTACTCCCGCACCAGAAGCTGGTGTTTCGTCTCCATCCAACATACCGTTAAGGTTGGTGTCGTTGAATACTAAACCCGTTATATTCCCCGGACCTCCTGGAGGTGGCGGGGGCATTTCTCCCATTACTGGCGTGGGGGGCATTGGCCCTGGAGCAGGTGTTGGGGGGGCTACCGGCTCCCCCTGCCCTGTTACCTGATTGATTGTTCTTAAGTCCTCATTTGACATAACTTTGTAACTCCTCCACCATAATTTTATTTAAACTTAAAAGCGACTTTGTTTTGGTCTTAACCGGAAATTGCTACTAACAGGCAAGATGCCTGTTTTACATAATTAAGATGTCTGCTATGCCTTTAATAGATGGCGATCGCCATTAAAGCACTTGACGATTGGGATTATATCAGCCTTACCAGAAAACTGACAATTAAACCGCAAATTCTTTTTTGGACTTTCTCGATATTTTGGCCTTTTTCCCCAAAAATACTATTTAGCGCCCCTAATTCCTTATTAATTAATAAGTTTAATTAATAAGGAGGGGGCGCTGTCTGGTGGGAGACGGGAGCGATCGCCTTCTGGTTCCCATTTCTGGGAGGTTCTACCTCTTGTCAATTGTCAATTGTCAATTGTTAATTGTCAATGGTAAAGAAGGCGCAATTAGCCTCTTGCCTCTTGCCTCTTGCCTAAACTAATAGGCATCTTGAAGCTCGTAGAATTCGGGGGAGATATAATCCTTACGCAAGGGCCAGCCCACCCAATCTTCGGGCATCAAAATCCGCTTTAGATTTGGATGTCCCTCGTAAACGATGCCATACATATCGTAGGACTCCCGTTCTTGGAAATCTGCACTTTTCCAGATCCAGTAAACCGAGGGCACTCTGGGATCGTCTCTTGGCACAAATACTTTGACGCGAATTTCTTCGGGGCGATCGACATCATCTGAGATCTTAATTAAGTGGTACATACTGACCAAATCTTCACCCGGACCGGCATCGTAGGCGCACTGACACTGAAGGCAATTAAAGCCATAAGCATATAGAGCGGTAGCTATGGGCAATAATACCAAGGGTTCTACTTTTATTATCTCTACGCCTAGATGGTCGGGGCCCATAAATTCATGGTCGAACCCATTTTCCGTCAACCACTTGGACACTTTACCGGGATCGACTATTTGGCCTTCTGATTCTTCAGCCACGGTTTACCTCCTCTTTCTGTTTTTGTGATGCTTGCAGTGCTGGTGGGACTGGCATTCCGATCGCTTCTGCTAGTTCCTTGGTTGGTGCTTGACGTTCTGCGGTCTGTAAATACTTACCCGTCAAAATTGGTTCTACCACTTTCATCTTGTGGGTCACGCTGTGGTAGCGATGTACTTGCTGGAGCTTGGCCCTCTCCTGTAAAGAATCGTTAGCTATTTTCTTGCGCAACTTAATAATTGCATCGATAATCGCTTCTGGGCGGGGAGGGCAACCGGGAATATAAACATCCACTGGAATTAGTTTATCGACTCCGCGCACTGCTGTGGGCGAGTCCATGCTGAACATTCCTCCAGTTACAGTGCAGGCCCCCATCGCAATGACGTACTTGGGTTCGGGCATCTGCTCGTACAGGCGGACCAAAGTCGGGGCATATTTCATGGTAATTGTCCCGGCTGTAATTAACAGATCCGCTTGTCTGGGACTGGAACGGGGCACTAGGCCGAAGCGATCGAAGTCAAACCTAGAACCGATTAAGGCCGCAAATTCGATAAAGCAGCAGGCAGTTCCATAGAGTAGGGGCCACAGGCTTGACAGACGGGCCCAGTTGTAGAGGTCGTCAACTGTGGTTAGGACGACGTTTTCTGAGAGTTCTTGAGTTACTTTTGGCCCGTTGCTGATGGGGTTGATTATTTTTTGGTTTTGGTTTTTATCTGATGTTAAGACCATTCCAATGCTCCTTTGCGCCAGGCATAAACTAGAGCGATCGCTAGGATCGCTATAAAAATTAGGGCTTCTACAAATGCTAGCAGGCCCAGGGTGTGGAAGGCTACGGCCCAAGGATAGAGAAAGACGGTTTCCACATCAAAGATGACGAAGACTAGGGCGAACATATAGTAGCGGATATTGAATTGGATCCAGGCTCCGCCAATGGGTTCTACCCCAGATTCGTAGGTGGTTCGTCTCTCGGGGCCGCGAGTTTTTGGCCTTAAGACCTTGGACGCGGTGAGAGCGAGGATTGGTACTAGGCTGGAAATTATGAGAAAGCCTAGAAAGTATTCGTAGCCATTTAGGACAAACACAATAAAGTAAGATTTTGACGATTCAATTTTCTTTCTGGCGCCAGGCTCCGGCAACATCGCTGTCGCTAAACTTGCCGGACCGAGGGACCTGGTTTTTTTCAATTGCTTTACATTTTTACATGATTCTACTCAGAGGGACCAAGTTTAGATTTTAGATTTTTTTTCGCTGCCCTCGACAATGGCCATCGTTAATGTGGGCCTAGAGAGCGGGTCAAGAAACCCGGTTTTTTGAAAAAACCGGGTTTCTGAGAACACGAAAAAAGCTCGGGAGTAAGGTCACGCCCCGCCTTTTCAAAGCGGGGCGGAAAAACGACGCGGCGACTTTAGTCGCCATGACTTGTTATTATTCAAAAGCAAGGGTAATGCCTGCATTTGGACACGATCCTAGTTCATGAGAGATGCCCGCCCTTCTTGGACCGTAAAAAGATTGTTCAAACTCCCCGGAGGGCAAGTAATCGCAGGACGCCCTCGCGTATAGAAGCGTTCGTGGCATTCCCTAGAAAGCAAAAAAAACAAAGCCGACTGAAGCAAAAGCAACTATTCTTAGAGGGTCGGTGGCAGAAATGCCAATTGATGCGACCCTTTCAGGCGCGACCTGGAGAATCTGCGTGGTTTTAACCCGCAGAGTGTCAAAATGCCCACCTTTATTGGTCGGGAGCAAGTCAGTTTTGTAATTTTTCTCTCTCGATAATTTCATACTCTTACTCTTACTCTTACTCTTACTCAAGAAAAGCGTCTTTTTTTGAGTACTCGTCATGAGTACTCGTCATGAGTATGAGTATGAGAAAATAAATATGCAAAGGTGATTTGCTCCCTATTGGTCTATGTTGACAAACCGATCGCGTCTGGGAGCTCTTTCTCGACTCGTCGCAGTCGGGGGGTGCGATAGGCGATCGCTACCGCTACTATATTCATCAGTCCCAACAGCGCAAACAACAAAGCAATACCGCGTCCGTCGCCGACACCGACAATTTTTCCAACTATGGTATTTGCCAAAAGTCCGCCGGGAGCCATCATCGGTTCGAAGAAACCATCGACCAGAGGACCGGCGCTTAAATAAGTGAGTATCATCAAACCGCACTCGATCGCTCTCTGCAAAGCAAACACCCTACCTTGTAACTTAGTCGGTATCTTGTGATGCCAGATAGTATGGTTAAAGCTCAACACGAACGGCCTAGCAAATAAATAACCAAAAGCAGCGATACCTGCTGCAACTAGAGAATTTTGCAAACCTCCGAAGCACAAACAGATGCCTTGGAAACAAACGAAGGTAAAAATTCCATAAACTCGTCGTTTCGGTCCCCCCCAGGCGCTCGCTGCCACGCTGCCGAACAACATTCCACAACCGCCTATAGATAAAATAAAGCCTAAATCTTGACTGGAACCCAAACTTAAGATTAGAGGCCAGAACACTACCTGTAAAATACCTTCGCTGAGATAGGTAACTCCTAAAAATAATGTGAGTTTTAGCAAACCAGAACGCTGAACGATGTAATCCCAACCGGAGGTCATTTCCTGCCATAACTGCTCCAGTTGTGCCGTGGCGCGATCGCCATAAGCAAGCTCGTTGGTGGGAGTATCTTCTACATCTGGGAAACGAGCGATAACTAAAGTTCCTAAAGCAAACAGAAAAGTAGCAAAATCAATTACCAGAACGTTATTTATCCCCATATTTACTACCAACACCCCTGCTAAAGTCGGTCCCAAAATTTTCGCCGTCGCCCTCGACACCTGGGACATACCGTTGGCCCGACTCAAATGTTCTGGCGGCACTAATTGGCCGATCGCTGCCATGTAGGCTGGCCACTGGAAGCTGTTAAAAATCGAGCTAACGGCCACTCCCAGATAAATGTGCCACACCAGAAGACTGTCGTTTCTTATCAGGGCCATGATGATTAAGGCCGCTATGCCCGTGACCGAATCGCTGAGAATCATGGCCCACCGCCGATTCCAACGATCCACTAAGGGACCGGCAAAAGGGGAAAAAATCAGTCTGGGTAGATAGTTGAATACTTGAACGAAGGCAAATTGAGCGATCGAGCCCGTACTTTGATACACCCAGACGCCTAAAGCAAATTCGGTCAGACTGGAACCCAATAAGGATACCGCTTGGCCGAACCAAATTAGCAGGAAAGTCCGCATAAGTTGTTTTTGTTCGGATTTTGTAAAGAAAAGTAAACTTGTTCATGTTATAGCCTTCGATCGTAACCATCGGTTTTTTATACCGCTGATTATACCCAAGGGCGATCGAGCTTTTTCTCTATCTCCAGTTGGAAAAACCCCCTATCCGCCTAGTTCGTAGTAAGCACTTTAGTGCTAAAAAGAGTTCGTAGTAAGCACTTTAGTGCTAAAAAGAGTTATTTTGGGAGCATCCCATATTTGTAAAAATAGAAAATGGCTAATCGCTAATCGCTAGTCGCTAATTGGTTCTGTAAAAAATGCAATTAGCCATTAGCCATTAGCCATTAGCAAAAAGCGTTAAATCCTTGGTTTTCTTCTTGCATTGAGATGCACCCGTTCTTTTTTCCACTAAAAAACCCAGTTCGTAGTAAGCACTTTAGGAATGGGGATTTAATAACTTGTCAAAAAGACGAGTGCGTTCGCGGAGCGTGCCGGAGGCTTTACGTCCCCGTTCGCGGGTTTGGGCCTGAGCGCTTACCCACATTTTATAAAATCCTCATTTCTTAGTGCTTTAAATAACTCATTTTATACCGCTAAAGGCGGTAACAACGAACTACGACTAAAGTCGTTACTACGAACTACGACTAAAGGCGGTAACAACGAACTACGACTAAAGTCGTTACTACGAACTACGACTAAAGGCGGTAACAACGAACTACGACTAAAGTCGTTACTACGAACTACGACTAA
>CAZUCT010000349.1:0-6213 GCA_964619285.1 uncultured bacterium
CCCAACCTACAGCTCCACTCAACCTAAAATTAAACTACTGTTGGGTGAAGGTTCGCGGACGCCCAACCGACAACTACAAATAAACTACAACTAAACCAACTTAATTTTTTCTTCCTGTATTGCTGCCAAAGTAACGATAATTGTAGTTCCGATTCCCACCTCGCTTTCTACAATAATATTTCCCCCGTGAAGCTCTACTAATTGCTTGACAATTGATAATCCCAGTCCGGTACCTTTTATATTACCAACATTAGAACCGCGCTCGAATCGCTGAAAAATTTTTTCTTTATACTCCGGTGGCATTCCTATTCCTTCA
This sequence comes from uncultured bacterium, assembly GCA_964619285.1. Taxonomy (GTDB): domain Bacteria; phylum Cyanobacteriota; class Cyanobacteriia; order Cyanobacteriales; family Microcoleaceae; genus CALKCV01. The sequence goes on from CAZUCT010000349.1 coordinate 317, forward strand.
TCAGAAATGCGGAATATAGCTTGCTCTGGCTGACAAATTACTTCCAGCATTACTTTACCTCCTTCGGGAGAATATTTAATCGCATTAGAAAGTAAATTTGTTAAGCTCCGCTCTACTAATTTTTCATCCAAACTGGGATAATTATTGGAAGCAGAATGCTTAAAAATTAGTTGATGTTTTTGGCTGCTAGCAATCTGAAAATCTTCTACCAACTGACCGCACAATTTTACTAAGTCTAAAGGTTCTGCTTCTAAGACTAACTTACCCGATTCGATTTTCCCAATAGTTAAAAGGTCTTCGAGCATTTGGTTCATATTATGAACCGAAATTAAAATTCGGTCTAAATGTTTATTTTTTTTATCATCGCTCCATTTTTGACTGTAACTTTTCAGGAGTTCGGTAGAAGATAAAATAATAGTTAAAGGGGTGCGCAATTCGTGGGAAATCATCGAGATATATTGAGAAGTTTCTTCATTAATATTTGCCAGCTTATCCAGATTACTTTTAAAGTTAATTTGTTCGCGATATTTGTTAATTGCAGTTTCAATAGTTGCCCTTAATTCTCGGTCTTTAAAAGGCTTGATCAGATAGCCAAAAGCTCCCGTATGGAGGGCCCGTTGGAGAGTTCGATCGTCGGCATAAGAGGTAAGGTAAACCACGGGAATATCGCACAATTGTTTAATTTCGGCGGCGGCTTCGATGCCATCTATTTCTCCTTCTAATTTAATATCCATTAAAATTAAATGAGGATTGGTCTTAGTAGCAGACTCAATAGCATCCTCTCCCGAAGTTACCACCTCTGCAATTTCATATCCCAACTTTTCCAAACCGCTAGCCAATCTTCTAGCGATTATTACCTCATCTTCAACTATTAATATTTTCGTATTTTGACTCATAGTTTAAAAGCGATCCGGGTAATACAATTCGGCAAAGGTTAATTTGTACTGAGTGCCATTAGACCTATCTAGTTCTAAAGCTGCCTTTAGCTGTTTGGTTAAATCCCAGACTAACTGCAAGCCTAAAGATTTAGTCTTGGGAAATTCTACAGATTCGGGCAAACCAACACCATTATCCCCAATAATGAGGATAATTTTCCGGTCTTCTGGACGTTCGTAGCATTTTATCATAGCAACGGCATCAGTAGTTGGTCGGGAAGTTTTAGCATCTCGGTCCCGATCGCCCGCTCTTTTAGGGAAAGCATATTTAAAGATATTGGAAACCAACTCGGTAACGATAGTACCGCAGGGAATTACAGTTTCGATATTGAGGTGAATCGGTTCGACATCAATTTCTAATCGAACTTCTTCGGAACTAATATTGTAAGATTCGCACAAGTAATATATCAATTCTTCGAGATATTCTCCTAAATTAATCCGACTGAGGTCGTCGGAACCGTATAACTTCTGGTGAACCAATGCCATAGAATTAATACGATTCTGACTGTCTTCAAATAACCGCACTACTGCGGGGTCGTCAATAGTATTTGCTTGAAGCCATAACAGACTCGAAACTATTTGCAGGTTATTTTTGACGCGGTGGTGAATTTCCTTTAAGAGTAACTCTTTTTCTTTGAGGGAGGTTTGAATTTTAGCTTCAGTTTCTTTGCGTTCGGTGATGTCGGTGGCGGTACCGAGAATTTGCTGAACTTTGCCATCGCTAGTTCTGCTAAAAACGGTATCCCGACTGTAAATCCAACGCCACTCGCCCCTGCGATGTCTTGCCCGATACTCCACAGTCAAAATCTCCCCATCTTTGGCAGTATCGAATTTGGCAAAATGTGCGGTTAAAAAAGGTAAATCGTTCGGATGAACGATTGTTTGGAGAAATGCGGCACCCATAGCCTGAACTTCTGGGGGAGTGTAGCCCAGAATCGTTGCGATTTGACGGTTGACGTAAAAATTGCGCCGTTCTATGAGGTCGTAGATATAGAGAATATTAGGAGAGGCGTCGGCTATTCTTTGGATGAAATGTTGGCTAGATTTGAGGGCTTGTTCTGCTAGCTTGCGTTTGGTGATATCTTCGGCGATGCCGGCAAAGCGATAGATTTCGCCGACTTCGTTTTTGATGGGAAAGGAGCGATCGCGAATCCAACGAATTTCGTTATTTTTTTTAGATGTACCTCGAATAATTCTATATTCTCTTTCGTAACCGCCCGGTAGTTCCCGATCGCGGGTAGCGATAACGCGATCGCGGTCTTCTGGATGAATCCCATCGATCCAGGATTGGGGCGAGGCGTAAACCGAAGCAAGAGGACGACCCCAAATGGTTTCGTAAGCCGGACTGACGTAGATAAACTGACTGCCATCGAGATTAGTCATCCAGAAGACGCTATCAATATTTTCTGCCAACTGCCGGAACTTCTCTTCGCTTTCGCGCAATGCCACTCTTGCTTGCTTGCTGGCAGTAATATCTCGGGCAACGCCGCGATATCCGCGAAAATTCCCTTCTGCATCGAAAATGGGAACGCCGCTAGTTTCCAGAGTAACTAGCCCGCTGTTAATGCGTTGATAAATATTTTCCAGACGACTGAAAGTTCCTCCGGCGACTGCCAGTTGTTTGTAAGCGTTGGCCATGGAGCGGGCCTCTTTTTGCGGCATCAAGTCAAAGGGGCTTTTACCGACTAATTCTTCGGGTCGATATCCCAATAAATCTAAGACTTTGGGACTCGAATATGTAAAGACAAAATTTTCGTCGATTTCCCAGACCCAATCGTTAATAGTTTCTACCAAGTGGCGGAACTTTTCTTCGCTTTTGCGCAGGGCTTCTTCTGCTTGCAAGCGTTCGGTGATATCTTCAAAAGTTCCCAGAATGCCCACTACATTGCCTTTAGTATCGTGTAAGGGAATTTTGCTGGTATCTAACCAGCGAATTCGACCGCCTGTCTGGTGTTGGGGTTCGATAATGTTATCTTCGGCGATGTTATTTTGCATGATGCGGGCATCGCATTGGCGATAGAAGTCGGCTTCTTCAGGGTGCCAGGGTAAATCGTAATCTGTTTTGCCGATAATATTTTCCGGTTTGCCAACACCTGCTGTAATTGCAAATCGGCGGTTGCAGCCGAGATAGACCGAGCTGCGGTCTTTCCAGAAAATAGCTTGGGGAATGTTATCCATTACCAGTTTTAATAACTGTTGGGATTCGTAGAGTTGGGTTTCGGCTTCTTTGCGATCGCTTATATCTACGACGATACCATCCCAGATAATATTCCCATTAGCTTGCTGTTTCGGTCTGGAAATACCTTGAATCCATTTTAAGTTACCCGAGGGAGTAATAATTCGTCCCTCCCACCGCCACTCTTCGAGAGTGCGGGCGGAAATATCGATTGATTCATCTAAGGATGGGCGATCGTCTGGGTGAACTACTTCCCATAAGATGTGGGAGTTTTCTAAGATTGTCTCGGGTTCTAGCTCGTAGATTTCCAGGCTGCTGGAACTAACGTAAATAAAAGCATCGCCACCCTCGGGAGTTTTCAGGTATTGATACAGCATTCCCGGTACGTTGGCGGCCATGTTTTGGAAGAGGGCTTGAGTTTGTCGCAATGCTGCTTCTGTTTGTTTGCGATCGCTCAAGTCTCTGGCAATGGCGCAGTTGTATTCTTTATCGTCGAACAACAGATAATTGCTGCTAATTTCTACGGGAAATTCTCGACCGTCTTTAGTCTGATGAACTGACTCTACAGTAATAGTACCCCGCTCCTTGAGTCGGTCCCAAAAATCAAACCATTTCGTTTTGGAACCGTCGTTTAAGAAACCCGGTTTGGGTTCGTCGGTTAAGAAACCCGGTTTTTTCAAAAAACCGGGTTTCTGAGATACCGATTTGCTGAGAATACTGGATCGACTCTCTAGCTCGTAAACTTTCATTGCCAGTAGCTCTTCTCGGGAGTAACCTAAATTGCGGCAAGCGGCTTCGTTGACGTAAAGGAATTGACCGTTCCGAGAAGATAAAAATACGGCATCTTTGACCCGGTTAAGAGAAAATTCAATCAGTCGGAGGGCTTCCGTGGTCTGTTGTCGTTCTAATTCTGCTGCAGCTCTGGCTGCAAATATTTTGAGAATGCCGGAGAACAAATCTGGTTTCGCAAGAGAGCGATCGTGGATAATGCCAAGATTGCCGATGGGCTGAGAGTTTCTATCTAACAGGGAAACTCCCAGATAGCCCTCGGCAGCGAGATTTACCAGTTCGGGAGCTTTGGGAAAAACAGCTTGTACTTTTTCCCGACAGTAATATTCCCCCTTGGCGATGGTAATTTCGCAAGGAGTACCCGCTAACTTATAAACCATATTTGGCTGCAACTGCTCCTTCGACCAACAAGCGAGGGTATGCAGGCTGTCGCCTTGTAATTGGGAGACTATGGCGGTGCGAACTCCCAGGGCCGATGCCAAATTCCCTACTAATGCGGGGAAAAAGTCATCCCCAGTAACGGCGGCGGTACCTTCTACTAAGTTTTTGAGGATAGCTTCTGTTTCTTGACGGGCGGCAAGTTCGGCGGCCAGTCTCTTGGTGCGGGCTTTTACCTGTTTTTCTAAATGTCGCACCAGGGCATCGCGCTGTCGTTCGGCTTGTTTGTGGGCGGTAATGTCTTGAGTCAGGGAGAGAATAGAAACTACATTGCCGCGATCGTCCACCAAGGCGGAATTATACCACTCTACTTCGAGAACGGTACCATCTTTTCTGTAATTCCGATTTTGGCAAACGTTTCTGGGGATACTGCCATCTATTAAACCTGCGATAACTTCGTTGACTCCTTCTAAATCTTCTTCGTGGATGAAGTGCCAGTCGTTAAATTGCTTGCCTATTACTTCTTCTGCTTTCCAACCAAAAATTTTTTCGGCTTGGGAGGACCAGCGCACCACTCCCGAAGCAAGGTTCCATTCGAGCGTTGCCAAGGGGGAATTTTCTATATGATAGCTTAAGCGTTGATAAGTCTCTTTGAGGACTACTTCTGCTTGTTTGAGTAAGGTATCGTGTAGGAGACAGTTGCGATCGCCCTCTGGTGCATTTTGTTGCTCGAAGGGTAAAAGAACTTGCCTTAAAAACTGACTTGCCAACCTTACTGTTTGGATACAAGCTTTTGAGCTAGAGCAATTTTGTAATAGTATCTCCAGGGCTTGTTGGTGAACGATCGCAACGTCCGCTGCCCCCAAACCTAGTGCCAAAAGTCTATATCCTATTTCTGCTATGGGTGTCTCTCCTCCCCGACGAGCTTTGAGGTATTTTTGGATGGCATTGACGTATTCCTCTGTTATTTCGGGTAAAATTGCCTTCATTAGTCTTGCTAATTGCTAATTGTTAATTGCTAATTGTTAATTGCTAATTGCTAGTTATGAACTTACCAAACGCGATTACTTTCTCCCGGCTGTTAGGAATTCCATTTATTTTGTATGGTTTGCACGAGCCAACAGATAGACTTCGCTGGATAACTTTAGCTATTTTTATTATAGTTGCTGCCACAGATTTTTTAGATGGCTATCTTGCCAGAAAGCTAGATCTAGTTACAGATTTAGGTAAATTTCTGGATCCCTTAGTAGATAAATTATTAGTGCTTGCTCCTTTATTAGCCTTAATCGAACTGGGTCAAATTCCTGCTTGGGGAGTGTTTTTAATTGTGGGGCGGGAGTTAACTATTGCCGGTTGGCGAGTCAATCAAACTTCTATTTCTGGAGCGAATATTTGGGGTAAGTTAAAAACTATTAGTCAAATGGTGGCTATTTCTCTGTTAATTGCCCCCCTTCCTCCCGAGTGGGATTTGCTTTCAATAATTGCTTTTTGGCTTGCGGTTGTTTTAACTGTAATTTCAGGAATAATTTATTTAATTCCTGCCAAGGAAAGTTCGTAGTTTGTAGTTCGTAGTAATCGCTTTAGCGATGTTCGTAGTAATCGCTTTAGCGATGTTCGTA
>CAZUCT010000350.1:0-6200 GCA_964619285.1 uncultured bacterium
TTTTCTCCATTATTGCCGGAAATTGCCAGGGATATTAATACTAGCAATTAGCTCCTCCGAAGCGATATCTGAAATCGCGAGTTTTCAGATAATTGTTGCATTGATAAAGACTCATGGACAGCCAAGGATTAAAAATTAACAAAAATAGGGCTTCAAGTGGGAAATTCAGAAACCCGGTTTTTTTAAACTGGGTTTCTTAGCGATGCACCTATTCCTCATTGCCCATTCCCTATTTACCAATTATTATAACTTTCCGCTTCCTCTAACAACCTCATTTCTTCCCGTTTAATCAACCAATCTTTACCCAATTTAATCGTCACATCCGACCTAAGATGACCCGTACTTTCTACCACAACTTCTCCAAAACCCAAAGCATCCCGAACTGCTTTTGCACCCTCAATATCTCCATATTGAGCCACAATTTTTGTTACCTCTAAAGGTTCCGTCCAAGGCTGATAATCTCGAACGTTCCAATAACCTTCAGCGTTCAAAGTTCTAATTAAATCGTCAACAGCCTCCCAGTCATCGTTGCTGTCTTGAATAGAAATTTTTTGATAAGTTGGCTCGACATCCTGGTACATCCAAGGTTTATCGCCAAAATTAAAGCGATCGGCAATCATCGCATCCAAAAGGTCATAATCTGGCAGCCAATAACTAGCCTTATATTTTTTCGGGTCGCTAAATTGCCCGGGCACTATCAACATTTCTACATTAGAGCGATCGGTTTTGGTGGCAAAACCTACCAAAGCAATTAACTCTTCAATGCTTAAATTAGTATCGATATGGGACTGAATTACGGACAAAATTTGCGGCAATTTTCCCATAGTTTTGACATTAACTGCCTGCTCCATAAACGACCGTATCAGCATTTGCTGTCGCTGTACCCTGCCAATATCTCCTAAATTATCCCGACGAAACCTCAGAAATTGTAGGGCATGCTCTCCATTTAAGTGTTGTTCGCCCTCCTTGAGATTGATATAGAGGTGTTGGCTGTCGTCCTGGTATTTCATATCTTTGGGAACATAAACTTTAACCCCTCCCACCGCATCGATTAATTTTTCCACTCCTTGAACGTTAACTCGAAGGTAGCGATCTATACCCACCCCCCCGAGAAGTTCGCTAACTGCTTTGGCGCTGGTTGCTGGCCCGCCATAGAAATTAGCCGCATTGATTTTGGTAATTCCTCTGCCTTCTACATAAGTGCGCGTATCTCTCGGGATAGAGAGGACGGTTAATTTTTCTCCTTTGGGGTTAAAGCGTATCAAGAGCATGGTGTCGGATAGCCCCTTAAAAGAGTTAACCAAAGCGTGGTATCCGAGCTCTTCTTGAGGATAATTTTCATCATTTTCCGTCAAATCTGCAGTAATTACCTTCACTCCCAGAACCAAAATATTTACAGGGCGAGTTAGTTCTGGCAGCCGCATATTCACTTTGGCTAAATCTTGCTGAGAAAATACTGCCGCTTCTTCTGGACTGAGCTTGTGCTGCATGAGGGGGGTACTCGAAAGGGATACTGCTAATAAAGCTCCTGCCGTAGCCGAGATCATGGCTACCCCCGTTAAACCTAAGCCCACTCCCAACCAACGTCCGGGGCTAAACTGGGAATATTTTTGACGCTTAGGTTGCGTTCTGAGTTTTTTACTGGATTTTTTAGTTGAAATTTTCTGTACTGACACTGGGAACCTCACACGCTTAATAATTAAAAAAATTGTTAGTTGTTAGTTGTTAATTGTTAATTGTTAATTGCATTCTTGTTCATTGTCAATTGTTAATTGTTAATTGTTAATTGAAGAGATAGACTAGGATAAATGTTTTCCTAGCACTTTTTCTGCTATCTGACTAATCCCTGGCAACCATAAAGGTTGACGTTTCCAAACGCGAACCATCAAAGCAAAACTAACTAGAAAATAACTGGTGCTAAAAAGGCTAGTAGTTAATAGCAAGGGTAGGCTGCCAAATTCTCCCGCGTTGCTGCCTGCTTGTAACAAAAGAGTTCCCAACACCCACATCAAAGCCAGAGTCACAGCTAATCTGCTTGCCGATCGCTCTTCCTGGCTACCTTTACGGCGATACAGATTCCACAAAGCCGGAAAAAAGCCTAGGATTGGAGTTACCAACAAAAACAACTCTAAACGTTTTAGGTCAGGATTTTCAATAGGTTCGCTCTTCTTCATTACGATAATTTTTTGGTGGGATTTAGATTATTTGATGCCTTTTTGCTTTCAATTATAAAAATAATGTTAAAATCGAAGAGTATCAGTAGCCACACAGGAGAACCAGATTAGCCATGACTAAGAGCCTTAAACCTATTGTGATTGCCCCATCGATTTTATCAGCAGATTTTAGCCGTCTCGGCGATGAAGTTCGGGCGGTGGATGAAGCCGGGGCCGACTGGATTCACGTTGATGTAATGGATGGCCGTTTCGTTCCTAATATTACCATTGGACCTCTGGTGGTACAAGCGATTCGCCCCGTTACTAAGAAGCCTCTCGACGTCCACTTGATGATTGTGGAACCGGAAAAATATGTGGAAGACTTCGCTAAGGCGGGCGCTGATATTATATCAGTTCATGCCGAACATAATGCCTCTCCCCACCTACATCGGACCCTCTGCCAAATTCGCGAACTGGGCAAACAATCAGGGGTGGTTCTCAATCCTTCTACTCCTTTGGAATTAATCGAGTACGTTTTAGATGTCTGCGATTTGATTCTGATTATGAGCGTTAACCCCGGTTTTGGGGGCCAGAGTTTTATTCCTTCTGCTGTTGACAAAATCCGCAAGTTGCGTCAAATCTGCGACGATCGCGGCCTGGACCCTTGGATTGAAGTGGATGGCGGGGTTAAGGGTAATAATGCTTGGCAAGTTTTGGAAGCCGGCGCTAATGCTATTGTTGCTGGTTCTGCAGTCTTTAAAGCTGATGATTATGCCCAAGCTATCTCGGGTATCCGCCATAGCAAGCGCCCTCAACGCCAACCGGAGCTGGTAACTGCATAATTGATTCTTTTTTTTTGAAACACCATTTAAAAAAATTAAAAATGGATTTTTCAATCCATTTTTAATTTTTATTTTTTATTTGCTAACTTTTGCCAAAGTTTTCTCAAATTCTGAGAGCTCCACAGCACCAGATAAAGGCTCGCCGTTCATCACAAAGAAGGGAGTACCGGAAACCCCGATAGTGCTTGCCATCTGGATGTCGGATTCGAGGGCGGCGATCGCTGAAGACGATTCTCTATCTTGATTAAACTGCTCTAAGTTGAGATTGAGGTCGCGGGCGATGGCCAGATACAATTCTTCACCCAGTCGATCTTGTTGGGCGAAGAGGGCATTGTGGTACTGCCAAAATTTTCCTTGTTGTTGGGCCGCCCAAGCTGCTTGTGCCGCTGGAATGGCCTCTGGGTGAATCCGACTCAGGGGCAAATGCTTAAAGGCTAGGGTGACTTTATCCTGATGTGCTTCGAGAAACTTTTTAATAGTGCCTTGAGCTTTAGCACAGAAAGGACATTGAAAGTCAGAAAATTCTAAGAGAACGATCTCTCCAGAAGTAGCCCCAGTAGTAGGAGAGTCTCCTATTACTGACTGGGGATTGGCTTTCATGGCCTCGAAAAATTTTTCCTGTCCGCTGCTTCGCGCTTGCTGCTGGTAGGCTTCCACCGACCCTATAATTACTTCCGGATTTTCCCGAATAATCTGCAATACTTGAGCTTCTAATTCTGGGTCTATATCGCTGACATTAGTCGAGGTTGGTTCTGGGGCGCAACTGGTTAAAGTCATGGAGAAGATTAGAAGTATTGCTATGCCCAAAACTTTAATTCGCGAAGCTTGGTATCTGGGAAAAAATCGATTTAGCATAAAATTCATTTTTTTGTTAATTGTTAATCGTCGGTGTTTCAGAAACCCGGTTTTTTAAAAAAACCGGGTTTCTTGAGAAAAAACCGGGTTTCACAGGCCGGTGACACCATCCTGCAAAAGGAGCGATCGCTATTTAGATTAAATAAAAATTATAGCGTGCCTTTTACCGTTAATTTTTTGGCGATTTTCAATTTGTCAAGAAAGATAATCCTTGACAAACTTACCAAAAAATAGTAAAAAGGCACGCTACTAGAAAAAGACGAACTTGCTAGGGCTTAATCCAAAAAACCCATTAAGCCGTTATTTCCTTCCTCTTCATTAGGAGCAACCGGACGACCCATAACTGTTTCCTCAATTACCAAATGAGTGCTACCGATGGGGCGTACTCCAGAAGCATTGAAAGTCTCTTTAATATCTACTTCCCCTTTAGAAATGGGACGAATTCCAGATGCAAAAAAGGTTTCCTCAATCTGAATGTGAGTGGCAGAAACCGGGCGGTTGCCTAAAATGGAGAGTGTCTGGCTAATTTGAAGGTGAGTCGTACCGATGGGGCGGTTGTTGGGTAGGGGCATGCGCTGGTAACGCTCGATCGCTCCTTTGCTCTCTTTACTAGGCTGACTTTCTACTTGTAAAGTTGTCCGTTGAGTGCTATTATCTGCTTTTTTCTCGGGTTTTTTGTTGGTTTTTGCTTCTGCTTCGGTAGTAGTGGCGTTGGTCATAGTTAATTACCTCTTGAAGATTGAGTTGGTTGGAAAAAAACTAATTTTAAGAAGAACGAAGCAGCCTCAGGCCACTTGAACGTTCGATTCTAAAATTTTTATAAACTTGTCAGTATTGTAACCAAAATTTAAGAAAAAACATAATTTTGTTAAATTTTTTCTAAATTTTATCGACTGGTAAGTTAAAGAAGCGGCCTGTGAAACCGAAAAACCGAGTTTTCTGAGAATTAAGGTGCGCAGTGCTACTGAGCTTACAATTTCTTGACGTTCTCCCCGGTCTAAAGACACGGGGATTCCAAATATCACTATTTAGACTTTCTCTAACGCCCTCGTCGGCTTACTTGCCTGAGTTTCTTCATTCAAGCAGAGGTCGGTCTCTCCAGAGATGTTACTTTCCCTGCGCCCCAGGGTAGTTGATGTTACGATGTTATCCTAGCACTAAAAGTTGAGAAATGACAACTTTTTTACTTTTTTTACAGGCGATTAAAATCGCCCGTTCGCTTTTCATCCACGCTCTAAAGAAACGTGGCTTTCAAGCTCTCGTCCTTATCTCGTAAGGTGCGCGCTGCGCGCCCTACTAGATGCGCTACTACGAATAAGCTTGATGGCAGACTGGGGCATGGAGGATAGTCCCGAAAGAAAGTAAAACCTAATTTCCTAAAATAGCTATGACTTGCGTTATAAAAAAAAGTAATACTGTAATTCATACAAAAAATGGAGAAAAGCTCTGGGGATTGGTGGGGCGATCGCTCGGGTAACATGATTAGAGCCAAAACCAATTACTTACTAAAACAGGCAAGATGCCTGTTCTACAGATGATGCCTAATAAAAATCCGACAATCTTAGCCCTCGACTTCGATGGAGTATTGTGTAACGGACTGAGAGAATACTTTCAGACGACGTGGCGCACTTATTGTCAAATTTGGCAGCCCGCCGACACTGCCCCACCAGAAAACTTAGCACCAATTTTTTATCGCCTGCGTCCGGTAATAGAAACGGGATGGGAAATGCCGGTGCTAATTAGGGCGTTGCTGCAAGGAAGGGGGGAGGAAGAGATTTTGCAACAATGGCAGGCGATCGCCCGAGAGATAATAACCGCAGAAGGTCTCAACTCAAAAGAAATCGCCGATAAATTAGATAAAACTAGAGACAATTGGATATCCACAAATTTAGATGAGTGGCTGTCGTTGCACGAATTTTATCCGGGAGTAATAGAAAGATTGCGAGGGGCGATATCTTCCCCCACCAAACCAGCGATCGTCACCACGAAAGAAGGCCGGTTCGCCCGACAACTGTTAGAACAACAAGGAATAGAGTTACCCGCCGACTCGATTATCGGCAAAGAGAGCAAGCGACCGAAGCATCAAACCTTGCGAGAGTTATTAGCGGCATCGGGGGAAGGAACCTGCATTTGGTTTATCGAGGATCGAATGAAAACCTTGCTATCGGTGAAACAACAGCCAGATTTACAGGAAGTAAAGTTGTTTTTAGCGGACTGGGGCTATAATACGGAAAAAGAGCGAGAGTCGGTAGCCGAACATCCGCCGATACAATTATTATCCCTATCGCAATTCTGCAGTTCGTAGTAATCGCTTCAGCGATAGTTCGTAGTAATCGCTTCAGCGATAGTT
>CAZUCT010000351.1:0-6196 GCA_964619285.1 uncultured bacterium
TTATCGCGCTCCGCGATTACTACGAACTTTATCGCGCTCCGCGATTACTACGAACGTCAATTAAAACTATGAAAAATAATTTATTATTTATTTTTAAAATCGGATTTTTTTTAATCTTAACGCTGTTGGTAAGTTGCGGCAGTTTAGAGGAAACTGCCCTCAGATATAATCTCAACGTGGCTCAAATTAAAAATCTGAAGATAGAAAATAAAATTAACAGTCAAGTTTATCTCAAAGGTAAGGTAAAAAGCATCGCCCCCTTGCTGGACGTGGGCGCTTATGAAATAACCGATGGTACGGGAAGCATCTGGGTTTTTACTAATAATAAATTGCCAATTCCTGGAGAGGAAATGACTATCAAAGGAAGAGTTAATTACCAAAGCGTTGCTCCAGAGGGAATGGGTAGGGATGTGGGTGATTTTTATGTTGAAGAATTAGAAAGGATAAAATTAGACGATGAAGAAACCAAATAACGAAAATAACGAAGCGGTAAAGATAGCGATCGCCATTCTTTATCGCGAGGGTAAATTTCTGATGCAGTTGCGCGACGATATCCCCGGCATTGTTTATCCTGGTTGTTGGGGTTTTTTTGGCGGACATATCGAAGCTGGGGAAACTCCAGAAGTAGCTCTTAAAAGAGAATTAATGGAAGAAATAGGTTACGTTCCCCCGCAAGTTTTCCCGTTTATTATTGAGAGGGAAAATAACGTTATCCGCCATGTTTTCCACGGGGAATTAACGGTGGAATTAAAAGATTTAGTCTTGGGAGAAGGTTGGGATTTCGGGTTAGTTAGCTTCGAGGATATTCAAGCGGGAAGTTGTTATTCTGACAAGGCGGGAATGAAACGAAATTTAGGCACTCCCCACCGCAAAATCTTGTTAGATTTTATTAGTAGGGAATGGGGAAGGGTGCATCTCAATTTTGAATAAAACCAAGAAGAAACACGCTAATTGCTAATTGCTAATTGCTAATTGCTAATTGCTAATGGTAAAGCAATAAATAAGCGTTCCTTACAAAACTTTCTATTTTTACAAAGATTCGATGCTTCCGGGGAAGAGGCGAAACCTATTAAAAAGGGGTAAACTCGATGGAGAAATAGATACCGTCTTCTTGCAAGGAGTCGCCTCGGGACTCGACCTCGACTAAAGGGATGCCCCACTCGATGCGGGCGTTGAGGCGATCGCTATATTCCCAGTTCAAACCAACTCCCACCGATACTAAAGTAGAAGGATCGGGATTGTCTTCCTCGCTATTCCAACCGGTACCGATATCGAAAAAAGGAACGAGGTGTAAGATTCCTTCGCGATCGCGGGTTCTTAAAATTGGATAGCGAAGCTCTGCGATGAGGGAGGCGCCGTTATCGGTTAACAAGCTATCTTGACGATAACCGCGCACGGAGTCGAAACCGCCGATGCCTATTTGTTCTAAAGGTACTAGCGCTTCTGGGGTTAGCTGGAGGTCGCCGCGCACTAAAAAAACGGTATCTTCGGCTATTTCGCGGACGTATTGAGTCTGAAAGCGCCAGGAGAAAAATTGCGCGTCGGGTTCGTCGTCGTTGATGGTGGTATCGAAGACATCAACTCCAACGTTAAAGAGCGATCGCGCTGCAAATACATATCGCGCTCCTCGTTGGCTATATTCCTGAAAAGTTCTCAATACCGATAAGCGAGTTTCTCCATCTTCATTGGCTCCCGCCGACAGAGGAAAGCCTACTCCCAATACAGAGTTATTGCTTTCTCGACGGGAACCGATGAAACCGATAACAAATTCTTCAGTGGGTTTTTGTGCTATTGGTTGTCTATAAATAATTTCGTAGGTGCGACTGGAAGACTCGATATCCAGTTCGTCGAAGGGAGACTCGATAACGTCGCTTTCTGCAGCGTCGAAGCGCAGGGCGACGGTGCCGTTGCGGGCGTTGAGGGGAATAGTATAAATAGTTTCAATTTCGTTGCTGCCTTGGGTGTTGGTATAAGCGACGCTGAGACTGTCTCCAAATCCTAACAAGTTGCGATCGCCCACCGTTACCCCCCGCCGCCAAGTGCCGACGCTGGGAACCCGACTGTTATTCGTAAAGAAAGTAGTATAAAAGCTGTCGGCGCTGCGATAGGTAATTTTGAGGAAGCTTTTTCCGGGACCGCTTCCGGCGGACAATTCTGCCGATATTCTTTCGATGAGTGGGTCCAGTTGTAATAGCTGCAACGCCCGCAAGAGTCGGTCTTGGTTGACCGGTTGTTTGGTAGCGAGTCGGATGCGATCGCGAACGTAGCTGCTGTCGAGTTTTCCTTCCCCGGTCACTTCGAGTCCCTCCAGTTCCCCTTCTACTATCTGGATGGTAACGATGCCGCTATCTAAAGATTGCGGCGGAATAAAAGCACCAGAGGTAATGTATCCTTCCCTGACGTACAATTCGGTAATTGCAGAACGGGCACCCAAAAGCTCGCTAAAACCGATAGAACGACCTCGAAAAGGGGCAGTAACTTCCGCTAGTTTTTCATCGCTAAAGGCAGTGTTGCCCTCAAACAGGAATTGCTCTACCACGACGGTTCCCGGAACTTCGGGAAAAGTTACTTCGCCCTCGGGAAGGGGCTCCTGCGGTTGCAACAATTCCTCTGGGGGCGGCAGGGGGGCAGGTGGGGGCGGTTGTAGGGGCGGTATGGGCGATCGGGGGGACGGACGGATGGGACTTTGAGACTGGGTTGCGTCTGGAGTTTGGGCCCTTAAGGGCTGCTGGTCCAAGAGGAAATAAAAAGCAAGCTGTAAATAGCATATTAGGGGCAATTTGTAAAAAAGAAAATTGAAAAATGTTTTTTGCATGGTTTTGAGGGAGTTTGGGGTTAATAGCTTTAAAGTGTACGCTAAAGATGAAAAAATTCAGGAGTTTTTAGAGGGGAGCGTATTGACTTCTGAGGCTCCTGTAGCCAAATATGTACCATCTTTTAAGTAGGTAGGCAAAAATATTTGCAGAAAATTTTCCCCGTAGAACAGACATCTTGTCTGTTCGGTGTCTAATTAATTTTGCACTCCTACTTAATTTAAGCACAAAAAAATGAACGAGCAAAACTATCAAATTTACAGAGACTTAAAAAATACCGCTGACAAGGCATTTCAGATAAAAATGATGGCGGGCGGGACTTTAATTGTTGTGGGAGGAGCGATCGCTATTTGGATACTACAGGTTATTCATAAAGTCATTTACAGTTCGGAAAACGTGCCTTTGCTACAAACTATTCTCAAAATTAGTTACGAAAATAAAGAACTACAATTACCAGAAAATAGCACCGATATCGTACCTTGTTATTAATAATTACGGAGATGCGATCGTTGCTTATGGAATTTTGATTTTTTTACTGTCTGTTGCTGCCGGCCTTGCCAAAGCTTTTCTCTCTGGAGGCATAAATTTAATCGGTTCCGACTTCAAGATTTTGTTAGAGAAAGTGGGAGAACAAATGGGAAGGCAAAAAAATTAAGATAGGGATGAACCTGCGTGGAACAGGCGAGATGCCTGTTCTACAACAAAGATAACACTATCGGAGGCGAAGATTTGCTGACTGGTGGTGGGGTTGCTATTGAGAAAATGATGGCAGAGACGGAGACTATTGGGATGAAGCAGACAATTACTTCTGGGTCCAATTGAGCAATGCCAAGTCTGCAAAAATAAAAGATGAATGGGGTTTGGCAGCGATTCTAGATGATGATTAGAGGTCTTCTTGGAGGTATTGGATTCCGCGATCGCCCCCCCAACAACCCATCCGTGTAGAACAGGCATCCTGCCTGTTCCTCCACCTGCACTCATCCGTTGCTAACCTAACCCACCGAACCTACAACACGTTCTATACGACTAAAGTCGTTACTACGAACGGGCAATTTCCCCCAATAACCAGAAACCCGGTTTTTGGCAAAAACCGGGTTTCTCTATTAGTATCAACTTCAAAGTTGACCGAAATAAAAAGTATCGGTATTGGGGTCAAGGGCAAATCGGATTCTCTCCAAAAATCCCCCCAATCCTATAAAAGAAGGAAAATCCCCCCAAAACTCCTCTACTTCGGGAACGAACACCGTTGCATCAACATCCAAATCTTCCCCCACTTCTGCTTTTAACGTTAAATTCAGACGATAGACAAATCCATCCAGTCGCATTTGGCGAATTAACATCGTCTTTCTCTCTAGCGCCGATGCCGGATCGATACCAGCATCAGTAGCAACTTTTGGAGAACAGATTACATAAGGCGCACCTGTATCAACCACCGCCACAGTTGGAATTCCTTCAATCTGTAACTCCAGAATAATCCTGTTTGTGGTTTCTGTTTCCGTCGCCGGACGATAATCGTAACCAGTGGCCCCCGTTGCGAAAGTGTCTCCGTTTGCAAAAAAAAGTAGTGTCATTAGTAAAGTGGAGTTAAAAGTATGTCGGTATTTTTGATTTCGCCAACTTGCTCGATAACTTCATCGTGAGTTTTTCCCGCAGCCAAGAATTGACCGTTTTTAATGGCCACCCACTGGCCCCGATATTCAGCCCGGTTTTTCTTAATCCATTCGTGGTTGGCCCGCACTTCTGGATGGCCCCCACGATCGACTGATGTTACCTTCGGCGGGGCCAGAATATGGGCATATTTCTTAAGTTCGGCATGGTCTGGATGATACTTCAGACCTTCCACCGCTACCTTCCAGGCAGCGTTCCAGTCGCCGCGATCGAATTCTACATCGGCGGCTTTAACAAATTCTTCGGCTGTTTTGGTCGTCATGGATTTGAACTTGCGTGAAGTACAATTCTATTTTATCTCATGTTCGCTGAAAATGGCAAATTCCCCCCAATCACCAGAAACCGGGTTTTTTGCAAAAACCCGGTTTCTCCGTTTCTTCCTCTTGTTGTTGGGTTGCGCTATGGCGGAGCCCGACCTACGATTGCTTACTACTAACTTTATACGACTAAAGTCGTTACTACGAACGGGCGAAACGCCTGTTCTACAACACTGATAACACCAAACGAGCTAACTTTTCGGAGGCCCCCGGTTCCCCGCGAAGTGCCAAAAGGCGATCGCGCATTGCCTCTAACTTCTGGGGATGAGTCAACAAGTCGATAACCAACTGGGCGATCGCCCCCGGTTCCAACTCTCCCACCAACTCGGGTACAACCTCCTCCCCGGCCCAGATGTTCGGCCAAGCGAACAACCGCCCCTGCCGCAACATCAACCAATTGATCGCCCTGGCAAAACCCGAACCCGCCAACGGCAAATTTGCCAACAACCCCGGCAAACCATCCCACGCCCGCATGGCATCCAGTTGTTGAGTCGGCAGCAACACCACCATCGGCACCGCCAAAGAACCGAGTTCGGCAGTGTTGGCCCCCACGGTGGTAAGACACAAACGACATCGCGACAACAAGTTATAAGCGGGAGTTTGCCTCCAGAGTTCCACTTTCACGCCGCCATCGGTTAACAAAAAGTATTCGTCCTCCACCAGTCGCCCGCCAACGCCGCCGAGTTTGGCAACCAGAGGATTTTCGGCAGCATTGGCAAACCTCGCCAGGGTTGCTAACTCCAAAGTGGGGGCGACGGGGATAGCGAAGCGAGTTTGGGGGCGAGTGGCATGGATGCGTTGGGCGATCGCTAAAGTCAAGGGCACTCCTTGGGCGAGTTTGGCCGGTTTGGAACCTGGCAGCATTCCGATTATTTCTTGGTCGTGGGGAATGGGGAATGGGGAATGGGGAATGGGAGAATTTTGTGCTAAGTCTGCCATTAAGTCGCCGACGACTGAGAACTTGCGGACGTATTGGGGAGGGACTTTGGCGATCGCTTCCGGTTTCATTACGCCGAACTTATCGATCCAGCGCCACCAGCGGGCATCCCATTCGGCATAGATGACGCTGGGATAACCCAAGCGGCGGGCGATCGCCACGGTAAAAAATTGGTCGCCCCCTAAAAATAAGACTGCGCCTTGTTGGTGCCATTGCCAATTTTCCGGGAGTTTGCCCCAGAGTAAAAAAGACCAGAATTGTTCTGGTGGGAGAACGCGATCGACTTCGGGATAGGAAAGGGCGATCGCTGTTTCTTTACCCGTGGCGTGGGGGCAGGGGGAGAGAATTACCGATATGCGCGTTTTTGTTTCTGACTGTTGTTCTCGTAACTGTCTTACAACCGGTCGTACCCAAGTAATTATTTCTCCCGGTCCGTTAGAGAGAATGACAATATCCATAGT
>CAZUCT010000352.1:0-5802 GCA_964619285.1 uncultured bacterium
ACCCTCCCCACACTCCCCACCCTCCCCACACTCTGACTTTTTCAGCAAGCCCCAATTTAGATCGAGGACTGGCATTGGGAGGCAGCGACTTTGCGATAGTGTAGGTTCGTAGCAATCGCGCTTGACTCGATTTAAAAAGTACAATAGCCCAGAAACCCGGTTTTTCCAAAAAACCGGGCTTCTTAAATCTTGTCGGCTAATCAAGCCTCGCCAATAACAAAGTTAAATCATCATCGGTGCGTTGAGTTACGCGGGGCGATCGCAAAAACGAGACCAACTCTTGGGTTGCCTCCTCCCGATCGGTTGCCCCCGCCACAAACTCAAACAAAGGTATAAAAAAAGGATCGTGAGGCAGTCCGATAGGCATTTTCAGCGCCAGCATTTGCAAGCCATCGGAAAAAATCGCCAGATGAGCCGGTTGCCCTCGCCATACCTTAATCTGCGCTTCCTCTATAGCATTCTCGGAAATCAAAAAAGTAGTCTCGTTAATATGCTCTCCCCGGTGGGGCATCGTGAGGGGGAAAATCCGATTTTCTCTATCTCCGATCGCGACGGCACCATCTCCCACCTGAGCCGCCGTTACCATCTCCGGCATCGCTACCACCAAAATTAAAGTAGCGGCAAACTCTCGCGGTTCCACTTCCTGCATCACCGACTCCGCCTCAATTGCCAGTCTGGCAGCTTTGAGAGCATCCAGCATCACATCGTACCACGCCTCGTCGTCGGCAATTAGATCCGTTTTATGCTTGCAGATAGTTTCCACCGCCGCCCCCACCGCAATGTCGGCGCCAACATTTCCCAAACTTGCCGAACCCGCACCGTCGGCTACGGCTGCTACTAAAATTCCTTCTGGGAGAAGTTCCCAGCAGTTGGCATCCTGGCAGGGTTGCCCTCGTTTTTCGTGGCTGGTGCCCGCTACTGATGCCGATACTACTCGCCAGCGATCGCTCATAATTAAGTAATAGGTAATAGGTAATAGGGAATGGGGAATAGGTAATGAGTAATGGGTAAGTGGGTAGGCAAAAATATTTAGATAAAATTATTTCTTATTCCCCCGTAGAACGCGGCTACTGCCTGTTCGGTGTCTAATTAATTTTGCATGATTACTTAATGGGGAGTTTTAAATCGTTCCCCAACCAGGAGGTGGTAGAGCTACTTGTTCGTCAACTTTTGAGTGAGACACTCTTTGCATGCTGGCAGACAGCCATAAAAACATTTCCCTAAAATCCAAACCGCGAAGCTTGACGGGAGTCCGCTGTACTATTTCTCCCAAGCGATCCATATTTGCATTTTCCACTCCCACTGCAAAAAAAGCAACTTGTTTGTTACCTTCCTCGATTTGGATGCGATCGGCTGCCTGTTTGACAATCCGATCGGCTTCTCCCTGGGGCTCGCCGTCGGTAATCATAAATACCCAAGGTCGATAATAGGTTATCCCGTTGTTGCGGTAGTCCGATTTTCGCTTGGCAATGGTATCTAGGGCTTTTTGAATACCAGAGCCCATGTGGGTTTGTCCCTGGGCAGTGAGAGTGGGGGGCTCGAATTGGTCTGCGGTTATAAAGTCTTGGAGGATTTTTACTTGATTGTCAAAAGAAATAATCGCCACTTCCACTCGTTTTTGGGCCAGGTCGTCTGTTACCAAGCTATCTCTAAAAGTTTCGAGACCATCGTTTAATGCTTGAATGGGCGCCCCCGTCATGGAGGCGGAGGTGTCCAACAGCAACACGCAAGGGCAACGGGGCTCTGGGTTTTCGGCAAATTCTACTGCTTCGTCTAATCTCATTTTGGTAATTGTTAATTGTTAATTGTTAATTGTTAACTGTTAACTGTTAACTGTTAACTGTTAACTGTTAATTGTTAATTGTTAATTGAGCGTCGTTTTCTTCTTCATCTTCGCCCCAACGTTCCAACCAATCTCCTTCGACATCTTCCACATACAGATTAACATGATCCAGTCCGAAAGTTAGGCGATCGCTCTGCAATTTTTGGGCGGCTTGTAAAGATTGCCATACTTTTTCTAACCGTTCTTTGTCTGACAAAGTGGTGCTTTGCATTCCCATATTTTTCTCTAATTTTCCTAGATATTCGCGAACGAAAATCGAAACTTTTAGCTATTAGCTATTAACCAAAGCTAAATTTAATGTATTTTTCCTGCTGAAGATGGTTGCTGTTATGCAGGACTACATTAACTAATCTACCGACAAACTCCTCCTGTCCTGGATTATAGCTTACAAAAATTCCTCGTTCTATTTGCCATTGCTGTAGGGTATCTTTCCATTCATTATATTTCTCCTCGGAAAACTCATCGGACATCGTAGTTAATTGAACGCACAAAGGCTTTCCCGTACTACTACTGCTTACAATTACATCGGTTGCCATTGACAAATCTGCAATATACCTGTGAACGACAGTGCCTTGGCGGTTTGTTACTAAAGCAGCGATCGCTTCTATTATTTCGGCATCTTCTCGGTCAAATTCTCCAGAACGTAACTTTTGTTTCCAGATATAAAATCTCGAATCGCTTTCATTAAACCACTTGGGAAAAAGAACCTCATACCAATATCTTACCGGAGACGGTAAATGGTTTAAAAATAATTGCCTTTCTTCCTCTGTTAAAGATTTTAGATTTAGCCAAAAATCTGCATCTCCTATTAACTCTAATAAAAATGCCATTAAGACATTTTTTCGCATTAACAAACCGGGCCTAATATCCCTAATCCATCGCCTTACCTCGTCTAGCCTATGAGCTAACCCTGGCTCTTCTGACGAGGCAAGCCGACTTAGTTCTTTTAGTTTAGGCTCGATTTTGTTGGCTTGCAAGCAGCATCCCCCTTTTACTCCTCCTATTTCACCAAAGCAGTAATTTTTGGTTATAAGGTTTTTGTATCATATTTTATAGTTTTGCGCAATATTTTTTGTCAATTTTCAATTTTCAATTTTCAATTGTTAATTATTAAGTCCTTTGGGAAGGGGAAATTGGGTTTTTACCCATGGCCAGAGAAATATGGCCTTTACCACGGCCCATCAAACGACACCGAAAATGGGCCACATCCCCAGGCCAATTTTTAGTTAAGTTTTAGTTAAGTTTTAGGGTTGACTAATCAAACTAAATGTGGTATGGGCTGCCAACTCTCTATCAATTTTAAATTCCTGTAGCTTCAAAAAAACTTAAAACAATCTAAAGATTTCAAGGCAACTAGAGTAAAAATAGTTAATAAGCAGTAACGCAGGTTACAAATTAGCAGATATGTCACAACCGACAATAGAATCAATTCTCCAAGAAAAACGGCTTTTTAAGCCATCGGCTGAATTTTCCCAACAGGCCAATATCAAAAGTCTGGAGGAATACAAAGAGCTTTACGAAAAAGCTAAAGCCGACCCCGAAAAGTTTTGGGCCGAACTGGCAGAACGGGAATTAGACTGGTTCCAAAAATGGGACCGGGTGCTAGACTGGCAGCCACCTTTTGCTAAGTGGTTCGTTAATGGCAAGATTAATATTTCCTACAACTGCTTGGACCGCCACTTGAAAACCTGGCGGCGGAATAAGGCGGCTTTAATTTGGGAGGGGGAACCGGGAGACTCCCGCACTTTTACTTATGCCCAACTCCATCGGGAAGTTTGCCAGATGGCTAATGTCTTCAAACAGTTGGGAGTTAAAAAGGGCGATCGCGTGGGTATCTATATGCCGATGATTCCCGAAGCGGCGATCGCCATGTTAGCCTGCGCCCGTATCGGTGCGGCCCATACGGTAGTTTTTGGCGGTTTCAGCGCGGAAGCTGTTAAGGATCGTCTCGAAGATGCGGAGGCTAAGTTGGTAGTAACGGCGGATGGGGGTTGGCGCAAGGATGCGATCGTTCCCCTCAAAGAACAAGTCGATAAGGCTCTCGCCGCCGGTGCCCCCAGCGTGGATAACGTCTTAGTGGTAGAACGGACGAAACAAAAAATTCAAATGGAACCGGGCCGGGACCACTGGTGGCACGACCTCCAAGCGGGAGTCTCTGGCAAGTGCGACCCGGAACCGATGGATAGCGAAGATTTGCTGTTCGTTCTCTATACTTCCGGTACGACGGGCAAGCCCAAGGGCGTAGTTCACACTACCGGGGGTTACAATTTATATACCCACGTTACTAATAAATGGGCGTTCGACCTTCAGGATACAGATGTTTACTGGTGTACTGCCGATGTCGGCTGGATTACGGGACATAGTTATATAGTTTACGGTCCTCTTTCCAACGGCGCTACAACCCTGATGTACGAAGGGGCACCGCGTTCGTCGAATCCCGGCTGTCTCTGGGACGTGGTGGAAAAATACGGGGTAACTATCTTTTATACTGCCCCCACTGCCATCCGCGCTTTGATGAAAATGGGAGAGCGTTATCCTAACGCTCGGGATTTGTCTTCCCTGCGACTGTTAGGAACTGTGGGAGAACCGATAAACCCGGAAGCGTGGATTTGGTACCATCGGGTTATCGGTGGAGGCCGCTGTCCCATAGTGGATACTTGGTGGCAGACGGAGACGGGCGGTTTTATGATAACGCCCCTGCCGGGTGCAACTCCCACTAAACCGGGTTCGGCGACTTTGCCTTTCCCGGGCATTATCGCCGATATCGTCGACCAAAACGGGGAACCGGCTGACGGCAACAACGGCGGTTATTTGGTGGTTAAGTATCCTTGGCCGGGTATGATGCGAACTGTTTATAAGGATGACGATCGCTTCCGGCGCACTTATTGGGAATATTTGCGACCGGCCAGCGGGGAGTATCTTTATTTCGCCGGCGACGGGGCCCATAAAGATGAGGATGGCTATTTTTGGATTATGGGGCGGGTGGATGACGTAATTAACGTTTCGGGCCACCGACTGGGAACGATGGAGGTCGAGTCGGCCCTGGTATCTCACGAAGCTGTTGCCGAGGCGGCGGTTGTGGGCAAACCGGACGAGGTGAAGGGGGAGGATATTGTTGCTTTTGTGACTCTGGAGGGCGATCGGGAAGGAACTCCCGAGTTAGAAAATGAGTTAAAGCAGCACGTCGTTAACGAAATTGGGGCTTTGGCCCGTCCGGGGGAGATTCGCTTTACGGACGATTTGCCCAAGACGCGATCGGGCAAGATTATGCGACGGTTGCTGCGTTCTCTGGCAGGAGGTCAAGAAATCTCTGGCGATACTTCCACTCTGCAAGACCGCGCCGTTTTGGAAAAATTGCGCGGCGGCGCGTAAGGGTTAGCTTAGGGAGTAGCAAAAAAACAAAGTACCAGTCCTTCGTAGGTAGGACGCGCGCGAACCGGAGCCCGACACCGGTATGTTATTAAATTGCAAGTCCCTTACGACTAAAGTCGTTACTACGAACCGTTCGTAGTAACGACTTTAATCGTAAAGCTATGTAAAACTACGCGGATGAGGTCGTGTAGCGATCGCTGAAACCGGGAATTTCGGCAGAAACCCAGTTTCTCAAAACCCTCTGGAGCAAACCAACTTTATTTTTCCACCAACCAAACTTTCTCACCCTGCAGAAACCGGGTTTTTCGCACAATACCTTCGCCAGCATCGAGATTTAAGAAACCGGGTTTTTCCAAAAAACCCGGTTTCTGGCGGGCGAGTTAGCCATTTTCTTGCAGGTATTTTTATTTTGGCGAAGGTATTGTCGCAGAAACCCGGTTTCTCAAAACCCCCTGGAGCAAACCAACCTTTTCTCACCCACCTAGTAATCGCTTCAGCGATTTGCCCGTTCGTAGTAAGCATAATGGTGCTTGTTCGTAGTAAGCATAATGGTGCTTGTTCGTAGTAAGCATAATGGTGCTTGTTCG
>CAZUCT010000352.1:5902-6154 GCA_964619285.1 uncultured bacterium
TAGTAATCGCTTCAGCGATTGGCCCTTTTTTATCGCTAAAGCGATTACTACGAACGCGAACGAAATTTTTTTATCTAACCCCTTGACAGTGCCTTTTTTATTTGTTATGATTGAGTCGATGAGGAAGAACTACCTACCAGTATGAGGGGTCAAACCCATCAACCTCCGGGAGGTTGTCAGGGGACCATTATATATGTTCGGGAGCATCCCATATTTGCAAAAATAGAAAATGGCTAATCGCTAATCGCTAAT
>CAZUCT010000353.1:0-6149 GCA_964619285.1 uncultured bacterium
ACCTCTGACCTAAAGCATTAAATTTTTGGCTTTATTCAAAATTGGGATGCACCCAACCTTTCTTTTCCCGCCAACAAGGTTTTTTATCGCTAAAGCGATTACTACAAACTAGCTTTCCAATTCCCCATTCTTTATTTGCTTTCTTTCTCTCAATTTAAGCAAAATTTCCTCGTGAGCCGTTTTGGTAATAGGATAAAAAGTAGCGAGAATGATGGCAAAAATCAAGAAAAAAGTAGGTAGAGGACCGATGGCTATTCTAATAGCTAAAAGAGCAGACTCCGGTTGAAGGGGAAGAGGTTCTCCGGGAACTCTTTCAAGAAATCCAGCTATTTCCAAAGCTTGCCCCACCAAAAACAAGCCGAACGCCAATCCAATCTTCTGCAAAAACACCATAAAAGAGTAGAAAACACCCTCCCTTCTTTCTCCGGTATTTAATTCGTCCAAGTCGATGACATCTGGTATTAAAGACCAGGGAACTAAATAAGCAGTAGAAACTCCAATGCCTGCTAGAAAAGCTAGGAAATACATCAATCCCACCTGTCCCGGTTGGAGGAGAAAAAGTCCTGCTTGAGCGATAAACCAGAAACCGACACCCATAAAATAAACTGCTTTTTTACCAACCTTCTTACTAACAGCAGTCCAGACAAATAACATCACTAAAGCAGTACCTTGAACGGCGATCGCAACCAGAGGAAAAGTCTCTTCAGAAAGCCCCATCCAGTTAACCACAAAAAAAGGCAAAATAGAAGCAGTTAACTGCACCGCCAACCAAGAAAACAGGTAAATTCCAATTACATATAAAAAAGGACGATTTTGTAAAGCAACCTTTATTTGTTCTAGAGCGGGTATGTGGGTCTGCCCTTCTGGTAGGGGCGATTCTGCTTTATTTCTAGCAAAAACCCGATGGCGAGTGCCGAAAAAACACCAATAGATAGGCAATACTGCGATAATTGCCACCACCGCTCCCAAAACTAAAAACTCCATGGTCGGATCGTCTTCGATCGCGCTAAAGATAATTCTAGCTAAGACTAAAGAAAAAATACTGCCGCCAATGGAGAAAGCAAAACGAAAACTGTTAAGGCTAGTCCGTTCGTTGTAGTTTTCGGTAAGTTCTGGAGTGAGGGCAACGTAGGGCATATTAATACAAGTATATGCCGTACTAAAAAGTAAAGAAATCGCCAGATAATATCCAAATAGCGGCCATGTATCTTTAAAAGGCACCAGCCATTGTAAAAAGAAGAAAATCCCAAAAGGAATAGAAGCAAAGAGCATCCAAGGATAGCGACGACCCAAGGGGTGTTTGGTGCGATCGCTCCAGATTCCTACAATAGGGTCGGTAATCGCATCCCAAATCTTAGTAATCATTAAAATACTGCCAGCCAAACCCGGAGGCAAACCGGCAACATTGGTCAAGAAAAACAGCAGGTAAAAAATCAGGAGATTAGCGCACAAGGCCGGACCTAAATCTCCCGCACCGAAAGCTAATTTTGTAGAAAAATTGAGTTTTTGAGGGGACGAAGTTTCGGCATTCATAAATTATTTTGGGTAAAATGGGTAATCGGTAATAGTTGTTCAGTATCTCAGAAACCCGGTTTTTTCAAAAAACCGGGTTTCACAGGCCGATGGTAATAGTTAATGGGGAATCGAGAAATTAGCAATTCCCCATTCCCAAAAAGCGATAACTGGTTGGTCTGGTTCGCGATAGAGATGAATCCTAAAACTGAAACTCTACAAACCACAAGACTAAAATTCCTAAAATACTGATGCCAGCGAGAATAGTCAGCACATAAGATTGAGACTTACCGGAGACTCCATATTTCAAACCCTCTCCGCTGAAAATCGTCGCTAAACCGACTAAATTAACCAAACCATCCACTATATAGCGGTCTATCCAAGCATTTAACTTAGAAAGCTGACTGACCGCAAAAACTATTGTGACGTTGTAAAGGCGATCGACATAAAAATCGTAGGCTAATAAATCCTGAACGAATCGTAAAGGAATTTTAACAGGTCGAGACCAAGTTCTGCCCAATTCGACTGCCAGTCCGAAAACTACCCCCAGCAAACCAGATAACACCAGCAAAATCGCAGCAGCTAAGTTTAAATAACCCCAGTCTGGTAATAAAGATAAGCGCTGCATCATTACTGGAGTTAGCAAAGCAACAATAGTTAAAGTCACCATCGGCACCGCCATCGGCCAGGGTACTTCAGGCGATCGCCTAGTTTTAGGTTGAGGCTCTCCCAAAAAGACCAGACGGAAAACCCGAGTAAAATTAATTGCAGTCAGGAAATTCACCAACAATAACACCACTACAATGGAGGGATTGATAATCCAAAAAATATCTACCCCTTGACGCAGGGCCCAGAAACCTCCCAAAGGCAGCAAACCGATTAAACCAGCGGCCCCCACCACAAAAGAAGTAGTCGTCGCCGGCATTCGGGACCAGAGGCCGCCCAT
The DNA here is from genome assembly GCA_964619285.1 of uncultured bacterium. Classification (GTDB taxonomy): domain Bacteria; phylum Cyanobacteriota; class Cyanobacteriia; order Cyanobacteriales; family Microcoleaceae; genus CALKCV01. The sequence continues at coordinate 2,459 of CAZUCT010000353.1, forward strand.
TTCCGTAAGGTCTTGGCTGTTAGTAGTAAGGATGATGCCGCCAACGCTCATAAACATCAAGGCTTTAGCGATGGCGTGAGTAAACAGCAACAACAGAGCAAAGCCAGTCCACTGCATTCCCACCGCAATAAATACCAATCCCAGATAAGCGCTCGTCGAATGGGACAAGGCCCGTTTGAGATCGATTTGAGCGATCGCCACCAAAGAAGCCCCGATGGCCGTAATTGTGCCGATAACCACGAGAGCGTCGAGGGCCATCGGCGACAAATTTAAAACTGGTTGAAGTTTAATCAGCACATAAGCACCGCAACCCACCACCACAGAATTTCTCAACAAAGAAGCCGGGTTTGGCCCTTCCATCGCTTCATCCAACCAAAGATGGAGGGGAAATTGAGCGCATTTACCCGCGGGCCCCGCGATTAAGGCCAGCCCCAATAAAGTAGCCGTCAGGGGAGACAAATTAGCAGTTTCGGCCCACTGATAAAGGTCGTTAAAATTCAAACTCCCCGCCATACTCGAAAGTGCCACCACTCCCATCAACAAAAGCACGTCGCCCACCCGCTTTGTCAAAAAAGCATCCCGAGCTGCAGTTACCACCAGAGGTTGGGCGTACCAAAAACCCACCAACATATAAGTAGATAAAGTCAGCATTTCCAGCAAAGCATAGCTGAGGAATAGAGAATCGCTGATGACCAAACCGCTCATGGCCGCCTCAAAAAAGCCCATCAGAGCAAAGAAGCGAGCCAAGGCCCAGTCTTTCTCCAGATATCCCAAGGCGAACAGTTGGGCTAACAGGCTTAAACCCGTTATCAGTTCCATTGCCCCCAAAGTAACCGAAGAGATGTGGAGCGCAAAAGATAAATTGAGGCCGGCAGCTTCCAGCCAGTTCCAGGTTAATTCTGTTGGTTCCTGGCCCCAGGTAGCTGCGAAAACAATAGAACCATGAACCACCGCCAATACAGTCATTAATAAGTTGAAGTAGGCAGCCGGTCGCGGCCCCGTGCGTCGAATTACCCCTGTCGACCAAGGTAAGGTTAAAAATGCCCCTAAGAGGCCATAAACTGGTATCCCCCAACAGGTTTGGATGAGAAACTCCATCATTTGTCTTGTCGCTCCTTTATTGTTAAAAATTACTGTCTGGGCTGCCCCATTATAAGTTCAAATTATCTTGGGCATTTTTACTTAAAAAAATTCTCAAGAGCAGCAATCTTCCAAAACTAATAAAAAAAATCTTAACATTAAGGCCAACCAAGGACGGCAAGTAAACTTCCCTAGATGTCCACGAGTAGGATCGCGATCGGATAAATTTTTCTAAATGGCTCTAATTATGAATTATTATTAAAGTTGCTATTGTCAAAGAGGCAGTTTGTCCCTATTCTTAAAATAGGGAAGTTGATGGTTTAATTCCAGAAAAATTGGGTATTCCATCAAAGTTTTGCCACAACAAGGATGCTGGCTTTGCATCTTCCTTTTATTCCTACTGCTATTCCCACTCGTGCTATGGCCGATCGTACTTCTCTTCTAAAAAGAGTTTATGAAAATACTCGTCATGAGTGTGAGTCATGAGTATGAGGAGTGGAAGAAAACAAAAGAATAAACCTCAATTTCACCAGATTAACTGCCGTAGTTAGGACTAACCACAAATCTAACCAAAGCGATCGAGTCGCTTAAATGGTTAGTCCAGCCCACTTTTTTTAAAGTAAACGTTATTTTAGTCACAATACGTCGGGATGCGCGGCCAGTGTCGAGCTATTTGCTCGCCATTGCCGAACGACCCTCTATTGTTCGGCATTAAACAAGCAAAGAGATTTGAAAAGCTAGTGTGTCAAACCTAACAAGCTAAAATAACGGGGCGAGGCCAACTTTACGCATTTTGTGTAGAGTCGCTCGGCCAGGCAAGTTGAGCGACAGCGATGTGGCCCTCGGCGAGGGCCAGAAAGTAGAGTCGCTCGGCCAGGCAAGTTGAGCGACAGCGATGTGGCCCTCGCCGAGGGCCAGAAAACGGACGCAACAATGTCCATAAGTAGGGGGATTTTGATGGCGAATTAGTTTAATTCGCCTCAAAAATCCCTTCGTACTGAACGAGATAAAGACAATTAGTTGTTTTGATTAGATTTTTTGTAGGAGATTAAGTTAAGATGCCAATCGCTGTTGGAATGATTGAAACCAGAGGGTTTCCTGCCGTAGTAGAAGCTGCCGATGCCATGGTCAAAGCAGCCCGAGTCACTCTAGTGGGCTACGAAAAAATAGGTAGCGCCCGCGTAACTGTTATTGTCCGGGGAGATGTCTCCGAAGTTCAAGCTTCAGTGGCTGCAGGGGTAGAGTCGGCCAAGCGCGTTAATGGCGGTGAAGTAGTTTCCACTCATATCATCGCTCGCCCTCACGAAAACCTGGAATACGTCCTGCCCATTCGATACACCGAAGAGGTAGATCAGTTCCGTACCTATTAAAAGTCTCGGTAAGTAAGGGACTTGTGCAAAAATAAACTACCAGTGCTCTGTAGGTTGGGCGCGCGCGAACCTCCACCCAACATCGGTATCTTATTAAATTACAAGTCCCTAAGTCTTTTCCCTATTTTCAGGGAAAAGCCAAAGCAGCAGTTGGCAATAGGGAAGAGGCAATAGGCAATAGGGAAGAAATTGTTAATTGTCAATTGCCAATTAGGTTTGATGTTTTGGCAAAGATGAGATGCACCCCGGGAAACTCTTCCCTTAGTGCCAGAACTTATTTTCGGCACTGTTGAAATAGTCGTAGTGGTACAAAAGTAATGGCAACATCCATCTTTGGAGTAGCGCTAACCCATTACCGATTACCCATTACCAAAATAGTAAAAATTCGATCGCAAAAAAAATATTGGAGAAGAACTAATGTCAATCGCTGTCGGTATGGTAGAAACTCTTGGCTTTCCAGCGGTTGTAGAAGCAGCCGATGCAATGGTCAAAGCAGCCCGAGTAACTTTAGTGGGCTATGAAAAAATTGGTAGCGGTCGCGTAACCGTAATTATTCGAGGAGATGTCTCCGAAGTTCAAGCTTCAATCGGAGCGGGAGTGGAAAATGTAAAAAGAGTTAATGGCGGTCAAGTCATGTCAACTCATATCATCGCCCGCCCCCACGAAAACTTAGAATACGTTCTGCCCATTCGTTACACCGAAGAGGTCGAACAGTTCCGCGAAAGTACCACGGGAATTCGTCAGAGTAGGTCTTAAGATTCATGCAAATTGCTAAAGTTCGCGGCACCGTCGTTAGTACCCAAAAGGAACCAAATTTGACAGGAACGAAACTGCTTCTGTTGCAGTTTATCGATCCCGAAGGTAATGTTCTGCCCAAATACGAGGTGGCCGCTGATAATGTCGGTGCTGGAATGGACGAGTGGGTTTTGGTAAGCCGTGGCGGTGCCGCTCGCGAAGTTCCTAGAGGCGAACATTATCCTGTAGATGCTAGGGTCGTGGGAATTATTGACACCATAACTGTTGAAAATCGCAGGCTTTATAGCAAAAAAGACCAATATTAATTTTGGCAATGGGGAATGGGGAATGGGGAATGGCTAATGGCTAATGGCTAATGGCTAATGGCTAATGGCTAATGGCTAATGGCTAATTGCTAGTTGTTAGTTGTTAGTTTAATTCCCAATTCCCCATTCCCAATTCCCCATTCCCAATTCCCCATTCCCAATTCCCCATTCCCAATTCCC
>CAZUCT010000354.1:0-6118 GCA_964619285.1 uncultured bacterium
GAAGTGAATCAAAAAGCTAGGGTGGGCTGCACCCGAAATTACGCCTGCGAACTGGTAGGAGCCGACTCCCCAGGTTGAAACAGGAAGCAAGCCGCAAAACTGACATTGCCAGGTTTTACCAGGTTTTGCCTCCATTGTGTAGGTATTGTACAGCAGCAATAGTTAACCAAAAATCAACGGATTGCTATATACTGAATTGCAGTTCAATTGCGAAAAAACCTCTTTATGCTGGGCAAACATTTCCGCAAACCAGAACCCGAACAAGGAGACCGAGTCCCACCGGGTCAATATCTGACCGAAGGTTTCCCCGTCCTCTCCTATGGGGCAACCCCCCAAATAAATACCGACGAATGGGAATTTAAAGTCTGGGGCCTCGCCCAACCGAAAACCTTCACTTGGTCGGACTTCATGGCCATGCCCCAAAGCAACTTTACCGCCGACTTCCACTGCGTCACCCGTTGGTCCAAACTCGATGTCCAGTGGACCGGGGTCAAAGTCACGGATTTTATGGCCCATCTGGAAGTCGATCCGAAAGCGGTTGAGATAATGGAACACTGCTACGGCGGCTATACCACTAACATCTCGATGGAAGACTTCCTCCGCGAAGAAAACTTTTTTGCCCATACTCTATTTGGGGAACCTCTGCCGCCAGATCGCGGCGGGCCCGTGCGTCTCGTAGTGCCTCATCTCTATGCCTGGAAAAGCGCTAAATGGATTAACGGTTTGGAATTTTTGGAACGGCAAGAGTTAGGCTTCTGGGAACGCAACGGCTACCACCACCGGGGAGAACCTTGGGCAGAAGAACGCTATAACGATTAATAATTTGGTTAATTGTCAATTGTCAATTGTTAATTTTTAAAAGAGTATGAGCGAACCGAATGAGGAAGAAATAGTGAAACGCAACCCAACAAGTCGGTACCTTATTACTACGCAAGTCCTTAAAAGAGTATGAGCGAACCGAATGAGGAAGAAATAGCTTCGGGATTTTCGCCTTGGCTGACCCCCTTGACTTATTTTTTGTTTTCTCAAATAATACTGCCGTTTTATTTCAAGCTGGAAATCAACGGTCGAGAAAACTTGCCCGAAGAAGGGGCAACTATTCTGGCACCGACTCATCGTTCTCGGTGGGATCCCCTAATTTTGGCTCGTGCTGCCGGTTGGTTGGTAACGGGACGACAACTGCGATATATGGTCTTGGAGGAACAAACTAAGGGTTTTCAGGGGTGGTTCGTGCGTCGTTTGGGCGGTTTTCCCGTCGATCGCGATCGCCCCAGTATCTCCACCATTCGCCATAGCATCGAATTGTTGCAAAACAAAGAAATGCTAGTGCTATTTCCCGAAGGTCATATCCTCCCAGATAACGAAATTCAGCCGCTAAAATCGGGAGTTGCCCGCATCGCCCTGCAGGCTGCATCGGAGGAAACTGACTTAAATTTAAAAATCGTTCCGATAAGTATTCGTTACGAACATCCGGCACCCCCACCGTGGCGCTGCGGCGTTAGAGTTAATATCGGTTCTCCTTTGGCAGTGGAGAATTATCGAGATGAGTCTGTTAAGAAAGCTAGTGGTAAATTAACCGCAGATTTAGAAATGGCTTTAAAGGAATTACATCAATAATTGTTAATTGCAAATGTATTGGCTTTATCCTCAGAAAAAATACGCAGAAACTCTGTTTATGGCTTATGATGCGAAAGAAGCAAGGCATTTTTGTCCCCCCGGTCAAAATTGGGGGGCGCTTACTGCTGAAGAATGCGATGGCCTTATTTCTTTATCAAAATTAGCAAACAGCGTCCGACTTCCTAATGCTAAAAACGGTGTCGTCCCCGATTACCATCAAGCAGATTTATGGTCTATTAATTACACCGAAGAGACAAAATGGCTGTGGGAAAGAGTAGTAAAAAACTTAACTGCTGTTAACGAAAACTATTTTGGTTTTGAGGTTTACGGCATTATAGAACCATTGCAACTTTTATGTTACGATGCTACGAAATCGGAGAAAGGAGAAGGCGATCGTCACGAACTGCATATCGATAACGCTCATCCTTTTTCTTGTCGGAAAATTAGTTTTTCTTTAGAACTTTCCGACCCCGATACATATCAAGGCGGAGAATTTAATGTTTATGCTTCGGAAACAACCATGGATTTCCCCAATTCCCGGGGAACGATGATAATGTTTCCTTCTTTTTTTCTCAACGAAGTAAAGCCTATTATTAAAGGTAAAAGATGGGCTTTAGTGGGTTGGATTAGCGGACCGCAATTTAGGTAATAATTGTTAATTGTTAATTGCCAAAAAGTCGGTACCTTATTACTACGCAAGTCCTTAATTGTTAATTGCCAAAAAGTGAAAAATGTTTTGGATGTATCCTACTCCCAAATATCATCAAGTGATTTATGCCAGTTACGATGCTAGCAAACGGAGTCATTTTTGCAAACCGGGTGAAAATTGGGGCGCTTTTACGGCGCAAGAATGCGATTGGATTATTTCTTTATCTAAATATTTCCCCAGCAGGCGACCGACTGTAGATGGAAAACCTCAGCCCGACCAACGGCAAGTAACTGCCTGGCAAATAGATTATTCTCAAGAGTGTAAGTGGCTGTGGCAAAGATTGAGCAATAACCTAATTTATGCTAATAATAAATGGTGGAATTTTGATATTTATGGCATTTTAGAATCCCTACAACTTTTGTGTTACGATGCCAGCAATGGAGAGGGGGAAAACAAGGATCGTTATGTTAAACATATCGATTACAACCAAACCACTCAAAATCGAAAAATAACCTTTTCGGTTCAACTTTCGGAGCCTCAAGATTATGAAGGTGGGGATTTAAAATTGTATGCAAGTAAAGAACCGGAAAGCTTGCCAATGTCCCGAGGAACGATGATAATGTTTCCCTCTTTTATGCTCCACGAAGTAACGCCTATTGTTAGGGGGAAAAGATGGGCGTTAGTTTGTTGGGCAAGCGGTCCTCAGTTTAGGTAAAATGTTCGTAGTAATCAGTTCAGTTCGTAGCGATCGCTTTAGTGATTCGTTGAACTTTTATCGCTAAAGCGATTACTACGAACGGATTTTAATGGTTTGAAAGGGCTGGCTCTAAAGGACTAAAGTGCTTGTTACTAGCTGGAAAAAGACGCAAAGTGGGTTCCGCCAGAGATATTTTGACTTTAGTTCCGGGGGCTAATGCTTGAGAAAAATTAGAAAAGGCAGCGCGAGCAATTAATTCTTGACCGGAAGGAGTTCGCAAACAATAGCGAAATTCTCGACCTAAAAACTGTCGATCGCGCACGATAACCTCACCATTATTGTCCGGTTTTAAAACCAAATTTTCCTGGCGAATCATTAATTCCCCCCTGTCTAAATTTTCTAAATAATTAACTTCTTTATGATGAGAATTACTAAACTGACTTAAATCGAAAGAGCCAATTTCTGTTTCCCAAATCTGCCCCCGCCGTCGGGCAAAGACAAAATTAGCTTGGGTGACAAACTCGGCGACAAACCGGGAAGCAGGTTCTAGATAAATTTCTTCTGGAGTGTCAAATTGTTCTACGCAACCGTTTCGCATCACCGCCACCCGATCGCAGATAGCCATGGCCTCCTCGCGATCGTGAGTAACAAAGATGCCAGAGGTACCGCCGGCCTTGAGAATATCCCGTAACTCCTGCCGCAGCCTCACCCTTACCTGCACGTCCAAATTACTCAAGGGTTCGTCCAATAATACCATTGCCGGGCGGGGGGCGAGGGCGCGGGCGAGGGCCACCCTTTGCTGCTGACCTCCCGAAAGTTGGTGGGGATAGCGGTTTTCTAAACCAGATAGTCCCACTAGGGCCAAGGCTTCGCTGACGGTTTTTTTAGTTTCAGTCCTTGACTTTTGACTCGAATTATGCAAGCCAAAGGCGGCGTTTTGGGCTACGGTTAGATGGGGAAATAGGGCATAATCTTGAAAGACCATGCCAACCCCTCGCCTTTCTGGGGGCTGCCAGTTACCGTAACCGGCTACTACTTGTCCGTTAATGCTGACGCTTCCGGTTTCTGGTTTTTCAAATCCAGCAATGATTCTCAATAAGGTTGTTTTACCGCAACCCGACGGTCCTAACAATCCCAGAATGTCTCCTTGGTGCAGGGTAATGGTAACATTTTGGACTGCCGGGATAGGAGTGCGGGGGAATTTTTTGCTGACACCTTCTAAATAAAGTACGACGGATTGGGCCATTTTCGTTCGATAAACCTCCTTGATAAGAGTTATTATTGAAATTCAACTTCAATAGTCTGGGATTATCTTAACCTAGTTTTTAGAAAAATTCTCATTAAGCTAAAATAAAGTTTTTTGTAATGCGAGAAATTACGGATGTTTCAAATTTCTAAAAGGCTGAAAAGTTTAAATTTCAACGGTTGGACTGTAGTAGCGATCGCCATTGCCGCCCTCATCTCCACCCCGGTGTTATTCGTCCTTAGCAGTATTTTCGCCGACTCTGGGGAAGTTTGGAGTCACTTAGCCTCTACAGTCTTACCCCGCTATTTACTGAACTCTTTCTTACTTAGTGTAGGAGTAGGAATAGGCGTTTCTGTTATCGGCGTGGGAACGGCGTGGCTGGTTACTACATGTCAGTTTTTCGGTCGTTCTTTATTTGAATGGGGCTTGTTGCTACCCTTTGCCGCTCCTGCATATATTCTTGCATATACATATACCGAATGGTTGGAGTTTTACGGACCGGTGCAAACAGCTTTGCGAGAGATATTTGGCTGGAGCAGCGTTAGCGATTATTGGTTTCCCGATATCAGGTCTATCGGTGGAGCGATCGCGCTCTTAACCCTCACTCTCTATCCCTACGTTTACCTGCTAACCCGAGTGGCCTTTCTCGAACAATCCACCCGCACCCTAGAGGCAAGCCGTTCCCTGGGACGCGGACCTTGGCGCAGTTTCCTCACCGTGGCCCTGCCCTTGGCAAGGCCGGCAATTATCGCAGGTTTGGCCTTGGCGCTGATGGAAACCCTCAACGACTTCGGCACCGTACAATATTTCGGAGTCGATACCTTTACCACGGGCATTTATCGCACTTGGTTAGGCATGGGAGAACGGGTGGCATCGGCACAGTTGGCGGCGGTGTTGATGATGTTTATTCTCTGGTTGATTTTACTGGAACTTTGGTCGCGGCGACAGGCGAAATTTTACCAAACCAGCAGCCGCCACCAACACTTACAGCGGTTTCAACTCCGGGGCATCCGGGGCATTCTCGCCACCGCCGCTTGCAGCTTGCCGATTATTTTAGGATTTCTGGTGCCGGCGGGGTTGCTGTTGCAGATGACGATCGCCAATGGAGGCAAAAGCTTTGACAGTCGATTTTGGAACTTTGCCTCCCACAGCTTGACTTTAGCAACGGTAACGGCGGGTTTAGCGGTGGCGATCGCTCTCCTCCTAGCCTACGGAGTCCGCTTGAACCCGACTTTAGGGATGCGGTTGGCGGCGAGGGTAGCGGCGATGGGTTACGCCATACCCGGTTCGGTTATTGCCGTAGGGATATTAATTCCCATCGGCAGGCTGGATAACGCGATCGACAGTTGGATGCGATCGCTCTTCGGCATTTCCACCGGTTTATTATTAAGCGGAACCATCGCGGCCCTCGTTTTTGCCTATCTAGTGAGATTTTTAGCCGTAGCATTCGGCAGCGTCGAGTCTAGCTTGGGCAAAATCAAACCCAGTTTAGACGACGCGGCGCGAAGTTTAGGTCACGACCCCGGCAGCACTTTAGTCAAAGTTCACGCGCCGATGATGTGGGGAGGTTTGCTGACGGCGGCGATGCTGACATTTGTAGATGTAATGAAAGAGTTACCGGCAACGATGGTAATTCGTCCTTTTAATTTCGATACTTTAGCGGTGCGAGTATATAATTTAGCTTCCGACGAGAGGTTAAGCGAGGCGGCGGGGCCGGCGTTAGCGATTGTTTTGGTAGGGATAGTACCGGTGATCTTGTTAAGTTTGAGAGTTGGGCGAGTTAAAAAAAGTTCGTAAGTTCGCCGCAATCGCTTTAGCGATTGTTCGCCGCAATCGCTTTAGCGATTGTTCGCCGCAATCGCTTTAGCGATTGTTCGCCGCAATCGCTTTAGCGATTGTTCGCCGCAAT
>CAZUCT010000355.1:0-6074 GCA_964619285.1 uncultured bacterium
GGTTACATTTTTTGACCTTCCCTCAATGACAATTGCCAGTAGAGGAGATTTTTGTCACCAATTTGGTTACATTTTTTGACCTTCCCTCAATGACAATTGTCAGTAGGAAAGATTTTTGACAATTAGCAATTAACAATTAACAATTAGCAATTAACAATTAGCAATTAGCAATTAGCAATTAGCAATTAGCAATTGACAATTAACAACGATCGATAAGAATCTTGTAAAGATTAACATCTTTTTCTAACAAGCAGGCGTGACCGCTGTGAGGTAAAACAACCATTTTTGCTTTGGGAACGTGCTTAGTTAAAAATCTAGCGTGAGCTACCGAATGCAAAAGTCGATCGCCCCCACTAGCAATTAACAAAACAGGCTTTTCAATAGCTCTTAAATCCGTTGATTCAATGTGAAAAGAGCGCAATAACTCCAATCTCCAAATCGAAGTTCTCTGGGAAACCGATCGCATAGCATCCAGCAAAGCTTGACGATCCCCTGGCAGCATCCGTTCTAAGGAAGCTAAAAAGGGCAACAACCAAAGAGAAGATAAAGGATAAATATTTGGCGGCAACAACCTAGTAAAAAAAGACCCCCAGTTGATTAATGGCTGCTGTCGGAAGCAGGAAGCGGGATTAACTAAAATTAATTTATTCCAGAGTAGAGGTGCTTTTAAAGCTACCAACAAAGCCAAACAGCCGCCAAAAGACTCGCCGCACAAATAAACAGGGCGATGGGGGGTTTCTTTTTCTCGGGCAATCGCTGAAGAAGTTTCCTCCGCCAGGCGATCCCAGGAAGACATATCGTCACCGGGGATGCTCAAACAGCGAAGATCGAATGCTTTTGATAAATAAGGAATTTGCGATCGCAATAATAAACCCGTCCCATCCATACCCGGCAAAAATATTAATAAAGGTAAATCGGGTCTGGCAGGAAGAGGTTTGAGAAATTTAATTTCTTGAGGGGGCTGTTGCATCATTATTTCATTTCAATCCCTAATAAAGATTTGCTACAGTTGGGGCCCCGTTTTTTTTCTAACCCTAAAACGAGGAATTGGCAGCAAAACAGGGGACAGCTAATTTATAAAAAAGCTAATGCTATAATAACTATTTAGGGATTTTTAAATTATTCTTTATTGGCTTTTTGGCCAAATCGAGAGTTGCTCGAACTCTTTTTCTACCTTAATAACATCCTTTTTCCAACAAATTTCTAATCTCGTCAGTTACATAATCGGCGATGGTAGCGACTACCTGTTTTGCTTGTCTGCCTTGATATTGTTGCCGATGGGAATTTTTAATCCAAAAGGGACGACCTATAAGAACATTGGTTTTTTGATAAACGATCGCTGGATGCCATCCAGGTCGGTCAAAAAGTGGCTCTTCTGGATCGAAGAAGCTTAATAGTTTCAAAGGTATTCTAGAGGAGACTCGCTCTTCAGAACTAGAAGCGATCGCCACTGGCAAGATCGCCAGCTCGCTCACCTGGGAGCGCAATGCCAGATGAGCAAATCCCTTATAAAACTTCCCCATAGTCTTAGGTTCGGTAAATTCAACCATGGGACGGGCCCCTTCAGGAAAAACACCAACCACTTCCCGGGCCATTAAAAGTTCCGTGGCCTGTTGAAAAAAATGTTGCTGTCTGTTTTGAGGTTCTTCCAAAGGAAAACATCCGAGACCCCTAACTACTTCGCGCAATAGGGGTACTTGACCCATGTAGTGATGACAGGCAAAGCGAATAGGCCTATCTATGGCTACAGTAAGTAGGACCGGATCCATGAAACTGCGATGATTGCTGACCAATAACACCGCTTCCTCTCTAGGAATTCGGTTTTGATGATAAACATACATCGTGGTTCCCAGGGCCGTTAGGAAGCCGCGCCAAATAAGCAATATGTTATTAGATTCCAAGCTAGCCATCGCGTTGATTACTGGAAAAGGTTGGCCTGCCATAAATTGTAAACTAAAATACCATTAACAGACAAATAATTAAGACTTGCTTGAGAAATTACTCTCTGGGGGCACAGAGCTTTAGTTTAGATGGTAGGCGATCGAATTAAAGTTAGTTTATGGGGATGGCCTGGGCGATCGCTGGTTGGTTAAAAAAGTCAGTTTAAAGAATTTTCTCTTGAATTTTTCATGACAAAATCTACTAAAACAATCGAAAACACTTTTGCAATTACAACGCCTCTTTATTATGTGAACGATTTACCTCATATCGGCAGCGCTTACACGACTATCGCTGCTGATGCCAGAAGTAGATTTGAGAGATTGCGGGGCAAGTCGGTGTTGACTATTACTGGCACCGACGAGCATGGCCAGAAAATTCAGCGAACTGCTGAAAAAAACGAGCGATCGCCCCAGGAACATTGCGATCTAATCGTCAAAGGTTTTGAGTCTCTTTGGGAGTTACTTCAGATCCAGTACGACAGATTTAGCCGTACCACGGCAGAGCGTCACGAGGCGATCGTCAAGGAATTTTTTCAGCGGGTCTGGGATCGGGGCGACATCTACCTCAACCAACAAAAAGGTTGGTATTGCGTCTCCTGCGAAGAATTTAAGGAAGAGCGGGAACTATTACCGGGAAAATGCTGCCCCATTCACAGCAACCAACCGGTGGAATGGCGCGACGAACCAAACTACTTCTTCCGCCTCTCCAAATACCAAAAACAACTCGAAGCTCTTTATCAAGAAAGGCCGGAGTTTATTCTACCGGAGAGTCGTCGCAACGAAGTTTTGAGCTTTGTCAGTCAAGGATTACAAGATTTCTCTATTTCCCGAGTAAATCTGGATTGGGGTTTTCCGGTGCCTGCAGATCCAAGCCATACTTTATATGTTTGGTTTGATGCTTTGCTGGGATATGTCACCGCTTTGTTAGATGTCGACGACGAACCTACTCTGGAAAATGCTTTGGCAAAATGGTGGCCGATAAATTTGCATTTAATTGGCAAAGATATTTTGCGCTTCCATGGAGTTTATTGGCCGGCTATGTTAATGTCGGCAGGTTTGCCGCTGCCGGGGGGTGTCTTCGGACACGGTTTTTTAACTAAAGATGGCAAAAAAATGGGTAAAACTTTGGGTAACACCCTAGACCCTATTGACCTAGTTAAAAAATACGGTCCAGATGCGGTTCGGTACTATTTTCTCAAAGAGATTGAATTCGGACAGGACGGGGATTTTAACGAATCCCGATTTATCAATATCCTCAATGCAGATTTAGCTAACGATTTGGGGAATTTGCTAAATCGAACTTTAAAAATGGCTTTCAAATATTGCCAAGGGCAGGTTCCTAATTTTAATGGAGAGGATATACTGGGGACTCATCCTCTCAAAGCTATTGGCATTAATTTAGGGGAACAAGTCGCCGAAGCTTACGAGAATCTTGCCTTTAGTAAAGCTTGCGAAGCTGTTTTAAGTTTAGGGAAAGCTTGCAATAAATATCTCGACGATTTAGCACCTTGGAGTTTGTACAAACAAGGTAATTTAGAAGCAGTTGCCGAGGTTTTATATTCGGTTTTGGAATCCGTTCGCTTGGCGGCTTATCTTTTATCCCCCATCGTTCCCAATCTTAGCACTGCTATCTATCAGCAGCTCGGTTTTTCAATTGATTTTAACGATAAAGCAGCCATTAAAAATTCCGCTGCATATCTCCAACATTCTTCCTGGGGTTATTTAAAAGCTAACCAACCTTTGGGGGAACCGCAACCAGTTTTTAGGCGACTAGAAGCCTAAGAAATAGCATCTATTAATTTCCCATTTTTTTTTAAGAGCGCAAAAAATTTTTGGGCAGTACATAAGCCAGTTTTAAGTTCGAGAAATAAAAGCTAGTTTTTTCAAAAAACAGAGGATTAAAATAATGTTGAATCATCAACCTGTAGAAACTGAAGAAATATTTACGCCAGAACAAGTTTTAGAAAACAGAGGTCGAGTAGCCATTTTTATTGACGGTTCTAATTTGTTTTATGCTGCTTTGCAATTGGGGATAGAAATCGATTACACCAAGCTTCTTTGTCGGTTAACTTCTGGTTCGCGACTATTGCGGTCTTTTTTCTATACCGGTGTCGATCGCACTAACGAAAAACAACAGGGCTTTTTACTCTGGATGCGTCGCAACGGCTACCGAGTGATTTCTAAGGATTTAATACAGTTACCCGATGGCTCTAAAAAGGCTAATTTAGATGTAGAAATTGCTGTGGATATGATGGCTTTGGTGGGGTCTTACGATACGGCGGTTCTAGTTAGTGGGGATGGGGATTTAGCTTACGCTGTCGATGCGGTTAGCTATCGAGGAGTTCGGGTGGAAGTAGTTAGTCTGCGTGCCATGACTAGCGACACTTTAATTAATGTCTCCGATCGCTATATCGATTTAGAATCGATTAAGGAGGATATTCAAAAGACTTCCCGTCAAACTTACGCCTATAGACCTCTTTCTAGTCTTAGTTTTCTCGAAGAACGGGAAGAAAGATAAAAGCTAATTGTCAATTGTTAATTGTCAATTGTTAATTGTCAGTTGTTAATTGCTAGCCGAGATGCTCTCGGTAAAATCTGTAGAATAAACCTGGATATTTCACTAATTTTTTTTGCCAACTAAAGAGTTGAAAATTCCAAACAAAAATTGAAACCATTGTTTGAACTTTTTGAAAAGCTCAGGAGGAGGAAGAATATTCTTCCTCCTTTTCTTTAAATTATCCATGACTCTTTACTAATTTAATAATGAAAATCAACAAGATTCTGGGCCACAATTTATTGGCGTTTTTAATATTTATAAGCTTAATTTTAAGTTTAATAGCTTGCGGAAAATCGGAAGTAAAGACAGATAATTTAACAGAAAATTCTACTCCAACTGCCGAGGAAGATAATGAAACGAAATTAACTTTAAATGATGTTACCTTAGAGCAGACTTCTATTGAAGGGAAACTGCTCTGGCGGGTAAAATCGAAGCAGGCTAAATATGATGAAGAACGACAAGTAGTTTTGGTAGAAAATCCTGAAGGTGAATTATTTCAAGATGGTAAGTCTATTTACACTATTAAAGCTTCAAAAGGTGAGGTTTATCAAGATAAGAATAAAATCGTGTTGCAGGGGGATATTGTAGCTAACGATTTGGAAAATAAAGTATTATTGCGAGGGCGGGAGTTGGAATGGTTGCCAGAAGAGAATACTTTAATACTTCGCTATAATTTTACTGGGGAACACGAGGATGTAAAAGGGTCGGCTGAATCGGCAAAAATTTTTACTAAAGACCGCCGCATGGAACTATACGGTAAAGTGGTGATGAGGGTGACAGAACCGGTTGTAAATTTGCGGACGGAAAAGTTGGTTTGGCTGATGAATGAAGGGCAGTTTTTGAGCGATAGCCCCATTGAAATTGACCGCATCGAAGACAAACAGATAACCAGTCGCGCTTTTGCGGACGGTTCTGGATTTGACCTTAATAATAAAATAGCTATTCTCAGACAAAACGCTCAAGTGGTTTTTTCTGAACCTCCTTTACAAATATCTAGCGAGGAAATTACTTGGAATTTACTAGAGGAAACGATTAAATCTGAGACTTCAGTTACCGTGTTAGAAAAAGAAGAAAAAATTATTTTGAAGGGGAATAAAGGGGAAGGAGATTTGAAAAAAAATACTTTTGAAATGGAGGGTAATGTGGTAGGTATTGGGGAGAAAAATGGGGCTCAATTAAATAGCGATCGCCTGATTTGGTATTTTGAAACTGAGAGTTTCGATGCGGAAGGAAATGTGGTTTATCGACAGTTAGACCCTCCTTTTAATGTTGCTGGAGCTAAGGCAAGCGGGCAACTGGAAGGGGAAAATGTGGTGGTAACTGGAGGTAGAAATAATGTAGTAACGGAAATTTTTACTGAGGAGTAGTAGCGCGTCACAGCTAAAAGTGTGGGTAAAAATATTAACGCTTTTTGCTAATTGCTAATTGCTAATTGCTAATTGCGAGCCACAAATTGTTACGCGCCATTTTAGCTGTGTTGCTCTAGTAGTAGCGCGTCACAGCTAAAATGGTGGGTATTTTCTCTTCATACTCTTGACTCACACTCATGACTCACACTCAAAAAAAGAGTTTTTTCT
>CAZUCT010000356.1:0-6051 GCA_964619285.1 uncultured bacterium
GTTTCGCAAATTAGATAGGGTGCCCAGAAACCCGGTTGGCAAAAAACCGGGTTTCTTATTAGACTCAAAAAACCCGGTTTCTTAAATCTCCTGTCACCAAGCAACCCTAATTTCCCACCACCAACCATCCGCTACATCCGCTGAGTGGGAACGGCTGCACAAACCCCGGCCCGCACCTCAACCGGGCCACAAAAAAGGCCCAAATCCAGCAAAAATCAAAAAACCGGTGGACTAGACGGCCTTTAACCCATTAAGATATAGAATCGAGAAAAATTAATCTTAACAACAGTCCACTTTATGACCTTAGACGCAAACCTAATCGCTCTCATCCTTTACGCAGCCCTAGCTGGAGCCTATCTTCTCGTCTGCCCTGGCCTGACTTACGCCTACCTCAACGGTCGCTGGTACGTCGCCAGTTCCTTTGAACGGGGCTTCATGTACTTCTTGATGTTCTTCTTCTTCCCTGGTATGATCCTCCTCGCACCCTTTCTGAACTTTCGCCCCAAACGGCGACAAATTGAGGTTTAATGCGACGAATTGACGTTATCGGAATTGGTATCGGCGTCTTTGCTGCTGGCGCGATCGCCTACTTCCTACTCCAACTAGCGGGGCTGGATGCACCACAAGCAGGCATCTGGACTCAAGCAATATTGGTCGGCGGCCTCATCGGGTGGCTGCTGACCTATTTATTTCGAGTTTTTACTCATAATATGACTTTAAACCAGCAGTTAAAAGACTACGAAGACGCCGTTTTACAAAAACGTTTAGAAGAGTTATCCCCTGAAGAATTAGCCAAAATTCAGGCAGAAATAGAAGAAGAGGGGAATGGCTAATTGCTAATGGCTAATTGCTAATTGCGTTCTTTCGGTCTTGCTATTCCCCATTTCCCATTCCCCATTCCCAAAAATATATGATTTCTGTATCCGATCGCTTTGCATCCCTGCGCAACTCAGAAAACGGTCCCCAATGCGCCTTTATTCCTTTTATTACAGCGGGAGACCCAGACTTAGAAACGACGGCTAAAGCATTATCCGTATTAGATAACAGCGGCGCCGACTTAATCGAACTGGGGGTTCCCTACTCCGACCCCTTAGCCGACGGTCCGGTAATTCAAGCTGCAGCCACTCGCGCTTTACAGCGGGGGACTCGTTTGGAGGCGGTTTTGGAAATGGTGGAGGAGGTTAGTTCTAAGTTGCGATCGCCCATCATCCTCTTTACCTACTACAACCCCATCCTCCACCGGGGCATCGAAGCATTCTTAGAACGAATTGCCAAAGCCGGCGTTAAAGGTTTGGTGGTTCCCGACTTGCCCTTGGAGGAGGCTAACGGTTTGCTGGAACCCGCAACCCATTATGGAATAGAAGTTACATTATTAGTAGCCCCCACCAGTCCCCAAGAAAGAATAGATACCATCGTTCGTAAGTCTCAAGGGTTCACTTATCTGGTCAGCGTTACCGGAGTTACGGGGATGCGTTCCCAAGTACAGGCGAGGGTACAAGATTTACTCAAACAAATGCGGGCGGTGTCGGACAAACCCATCGGCGTTGGTTTTGGCATTTCTCAACCGGAACACGCCCGCCAAATGAAAGAATGGGGGGCAGATGCAGCGATCGTCGGTAGCGCCATCGTCAAGCGGTTGGCAGAAGGAACCCCAGAAGAAGGGTTAAAGGCGATCGCTGAATTTAGCCAAAGTTTAAAAGCAGCTATTAGTTAATTAGGGTTTGCCGAACTCGCCAATAATTTAACGCTTTTTGCTAATTGTTAATTGCTAATTGCTAATTGTTAATTGCTAATTGTTAATTGTTAATTACCTAAGTCGATTCTGTTTCGGTTTTCTTCTTGGGTTTGCGGTTAAAAATACCGCTCATCATCAGGCCGGTGATTAACATCCACAGCAAACCGATGCCATTTAAGAGTACATAAAACGGCTTGACATCGACCCCTAAATATTCTCCTTCGTGAATTACCATTAAAATATGGGCTTGGTCTTTGGTTAAACCAAACCAAGCCCTTCCCAGTCGGTAAGCTACCCCCGTAATAACGGTAAGGAATAAGGGTAAAAAAACGATGGGGGCGGCGATTTTGTGGAATTTTCTTAAAGTGGCTTTCAGCATTGTTTTTGTTGACTTTTATCTCATTGAACGTTCATTAACCTAATAAATTCCAGAGGTAAACCGTCTCTATCTGCGATAAAAGCTACCTCGTAAACTTTGTTTTCTATTTGTTGTTGGGTCGGTTCCAAAAGAACTTTTAAAGGTTGGAATAAATCCGGTTGTTCTTCAGATGCTAATTGAAAATCGGCTTGTAAAGACTCCAACCACTGAGGCAAATTGGGAGCAATCTCGGTGAGGTCAAAAGAGAGATGATAATAGCCAACATAATGCTCGTCGCCGAAGGCATCTGGGGCCGGTTTTGGTTGAGGAATTTCGATTAATTCAATACGTCCGAGATTGCCCTCCATCCAACAAGCTAAAGTGTAGCCCGTGGTAAAGCGATCGCTCACCGCAAAACCGAGTTTTTCGTAAAAAGCGATCGCCCGATGAATATTAGCAGTCCTAATCGAAACGTGATGCATAAGTAATTAACAATTAACAATTAACAATTAACAATTAACAATTAATCATTAACAATTAGCCATTAGCCATTAGCCATTAGCAATTAACAATTAACCATTATTCAAACAAGCGGAAATAGGGGTAACGAACGGGAACGCCGCGTTCTTTTTCCAACTCAAAATTAATCACATCCCAACAAGGTTCCTCAAGAGGATCCGGGCTAAAATCGACAGGCAAACCGTACAACTTAGGTTTAGGACCATCTGACTTGCCGCGCCAAGAGCTGTTACGTTCCAAATAAGCATTAACCAAATCGCGATATCTTTGAGCGATAATCACCTTAGTGGCGCGATAACCTTGAGTGTAGAGTCGGTCTAGGGCCTCGTGAATTTCAAAGCGAATGCCGTCGGGGTGGGTGTGCTGCCGATACCACTCGTTGTCCCAGCGGCGCCAGTGACGGCCAGACTGTACATGAACTAAATCGCTAGTTTTGGGGTCGGCTTCAAAGGCCCCATGACGGGGACATAGATAAGTATCAGTTAAAGTTAAAGCCTCAATAGTCTGACGGCAGTGGGGGCAGGATATTTCCGGGCCAAAAATTGGGTATTGCAAGCCAAGATCGCTACTAAAGTTAGTCATAAATAAGATTGGGGGCTAAGGTTCCTAATTGTTAATTGCTAACGGTAGTGCTAGCACCACGCACCAGTAGTAGCGAAGCACAGCTAAAATTGTGGGTAAAAAAATCAGTGCGAACGTCCCCGTTCGTGCGTCCGGGCTCGACCGCGAAGGGTACTAACGTACTCGTCAAAATACCCACCATTTTAGCTGAGACGCGCTAGTAGGGCGCGCACCGCGCACCAGCATTTGTAGTGCGCGCCTTACAACCATTGATTAGCATAATTACTTTAAACAATCTCAGAGCGCGGACAAAATGAGCGAACTTAACGAACAATTGACAGCGGCCCGATTTCCTTGGCTATCTCCCAATTTAGCTCGGGCTGCTTTTGTGGCCCCTAACGCTACGGTTATTGGCGATGTTGAATTGGGAGAGGGGGCCAGTATTTGGTATGGGGCCGTAGTTAGGGCGGATCTAGAAAAAATTGTAATTGGAGACCGTACCAATATCCAAGACGGGGCAATTTTACACGGGGATCCGGGAATAGTAACGGTCTTGGAGGACGATGTTACCGTGGGACACGGGGCCGTAATTCACGCGGCCCATATCGAGAGGGGTTGCCTTATTGGCATTAAGGCCGTAATTTTAGATAATGTCAGAATTGGGGCGGGCAGCGTTATCGGGGCCGGTTCGGTGGTCAATAAAGACGTGCCACCAAGGTCGCTGGTGGTGGGAGTGCCGGGGAAAAGGTTAAAGGAGGTTTCCTCAGAACAGGCCGCCGAAATGCTGGAACACGCCCAACGTTATTATAAGCTGGCCCTGGCTCATGCTGGCAAGTCGATGGAGACGGGATTTGAGCGGCCTTAGTTGTTGGCCTAATTGTCGGTGGCACAGCATTCAGTAAATTATCTCTGGAGCCCCCTAGTCAAGACTTGAGAAGAACCTTAAAATAAGATAAAAAGAAAAAAACGATAAATTTCTCGTCAAACTTTGGGAGGTTAGGAAATGGACTTTGATTTTCGCTTATTGGTGGTACTGCTGCCGCTTCTGGTAGCTGCAGGTTGGGCCGTTTTTAACATTGGCGCCGTTGCGTTAGTCCAAATTAACAAATTTTTGAAGAAAGAAGCCTAGACATTTTTTGAAAAATGTGGTAAAAAACCGACTGTTTTTATTATCAAAAGAACAGTCGGTTTTTTTGTAGTTAATAAAGTAGTATTGGGAGCTTTTTGATGAGTTTAGAAACAGCAGTTAGCGAAACGGCGATCGAACAAAACATCGAGCAATTTTTATTGGTACTTTCTGTTTCTTTAAGCGTTGCGACTGTGTCTCGGGTTTTTAGTTGGTTTCGCCGAATCCCTTTCACCTTACTGTTAGTAATTGTCGGTTTAATTCTGGCTTTTGTTGACGTCCGCTTGGTGAATTTATCTCCAGAATTAATTCTGGAAATATTCCTGCCGCCCTTGTTATTTGAGGCGGCCTGGAATATGAACTGGCGAGACTTAAAACGGGATTTAGTGCCGGTGGGTTTGTTTGCGGTTGTCGGCACGATAATTTCTGTGGTCGGCATCGCTTACGGTTTGAATTGGTTCACGGGCATTCCTTTAGCGATCGCCTTTTTGGTGGGGGCGAGTTTGTCGGCAACTGACCCCATTTCCGTCGTCGCCCTCTTAAAAGAATTAGGCGCCAGCAGACGTCTGAGAACTTTAATGGAAGGGGAGAGTTTGTTAAATGACGGGGTGGCGGTAGTTGCCTTCACTCTGCTCGTGGGGCTCCCATTAGGAACCGTAGAGCGATTTTCCCTGCAGGAAACTATACTCAGCTTTTTTACCTTCGTCGGTGTCGGTGTCGGCGTGGGTTGTTTGGTAGGTTTCGGCATTTCTTATTTAACTCAACGGTTTGACTTACCATTAGTAGAACAGTCTTTAACTCTGGTTTCGGCCTACGGCACTTATGTCATTACCGAAAAGTTAGGCGGTTCGGGGGTTATCGGCGTCGTGGTGGTGGGGATAATTTTAGGGAACTTTGGTTCTCGCATCGGCATGAACCCGCGCACTCGTTTAATTGTGAGCGAGTTTTGGGAGTTTCTGGCGTTTTTTGTCAACTCTATCGTCTTTTTGTTAATTGGAGATCAAATCGAATTTGTGGAGTTGAGGGATAATTTAACTCCGATCGCCGTGACGATTTTGGGGATGGTAGTTACGCGGGCGATCGCCGTTTACGGTTTGACCGCCACCAGTAACCTGGTTGCCAAATCCAATATCGGTTTAAAAGAACAGACGGTTTTATGGTGGGGCGGTTTGCGCGGTTCCGTATCCATCGCCCTAGTGTTGAGCGTACCGGTTGCATTGCCAGGGCGCGAAGATATTACCGCCACGGTGTTTGGGGTAGTGTTGTTTACTTTGTTAGTGCAAGGTTTGAGCGTGCAGTCGTTGTTGGAAATCTTGGGTTTAATTGGGGACCAACCCTTGCAACAGGAGTATATGGGAGCGATCGCCCGTCGGGTGGCGCTAAATCGGGTGATTAATTATTTGTCAGATTTGGTGAGGAGGCAGGAAATCGATCCGGAGTATTATCGCTATCAGGCGGAGTTCGTCCAAGGGGAGTTAAAAGGTTTGCAAGAGAAAATCGACAAGATGCAGGCGGAACATTCCCAGTTGGTAGAGTTAGACATGGAGTTGTTGCGAGAGCAGTTGGTAGATATCGAGGCGGATACTTATGCCGAGTTTATTCGGGCGGGTAAGTTAAATAAAAACGTCTCGCCACTGTTGGCGGAGGTGTTAGAGAAAAGGGAAGGTGATGAGTCGGTGCCGGTGCCTCGCGGGGGGTAGCGGGACTTAAACTAAAAAAAGCCTTTTTTATGCTATAATCGTTTTCCATACC
>CAZUCT010000357.1:0-6018 GCA_964619285.1 uncultured bacterium
TTGCCGGCACCTAATAGTTTTAATCCGGTTCAAGATTATCAAAAAGCGATTCAGCAACGGGATGGGGTGATTTATCGGATGCTCCAGTTGGGGACGATTAGTAAGGAAGAGGCGGATCGGGCTCGGCGATCGCGGGTTGAAATTAACCCGAAGGCCATTGAAATTATTAAGGGTACCATTGCTCCTTATTATTACAGTTACGTTTTTGACGAGCTGGAGAATTTAGTGGGAGTTGGTTTGGCGAGGGAAGGCAATTTAATCGTGGAAACGGCCCTAAATCCAGAAATGCAAGGGAAGGCGGAGGCTAGTTTTGAGAATACGATAGTTACCCAGGGTTCCTATTCGGGATTTTCTCAAGGGGCGCTGGTAACTATCGATTCTAGCAGGGGAGAGATTGTGGCTTTGGTTGGAGGGGTGGATTATCAAGAGAGTCAGTTTAACCGGGCCACTCAAGCGCAACGCCAACCGGGTTCGACTTTTAAACCTTTTGCTTATGCGGCGGCGATCGAACGTGGTATCCCACCGCAAAAGTTATATTCTTGCGCTCCTTTAAGTTGGATGGGTCAGAATTTTAGCGGTTGCGAGCGGAGTTTGGGGGAGAGTATTAATATGTATGCGGCGATGGCGATGTCGGAAAATGCGGTTGCTTTGCGGGTTGCTAAGGATGTAGGTTTGGAGAGGGTGGTGGAGATGGCGCGACGTTTGGGGATTAAGTCTCGGTTGCGGGGGATTCCGGGTTTGGTTTTGGGGCAAAATGAGGTTAGCGTGTTGGAAATTACGGGAGCTTATGGGGTTTTTGCTAATAATGGCGTTGCCAACCGCCCCCATGGGATTCGGCGGATTTTGGATAGCGGGGATTGTGGCGATCGCAACGATGTTTCTACTTGTCGCTGTATTTATTCTTATTTCCCGGATTCTAATTGCGAAAATCCCCGGGGGGATTTGGCGGCAAATAGGCCGGTTATTACTCCCCAGGTGGCAGGGGTGATAACGAGGATGTTGGAAGGGGTGGTTAAGTACGGAACCGGTCAAAGTGCGGATATCGGATTGGGAGCTGCGGGGAAAACGGGAACTACTAATTTGGGAGTTGATTTATGGTTTATCGGTTACGTTCCTCAACGGAATTTAGTTACTGGTATTTGGTTAGGGAATGACGATAATACTCGCACTTATGGCGGTAGCGGTCAGGCGGCTCAGTTATGGGGGGAATATATGGAGTCTGTGGTTAAGGATTGATATTTATGGGGTTTGTCGAAAAAACCAAAAAGCTGACGATTTGGGTAGTAGGTAAGGCGAATCCTGTAGTCCGACTCTTACTTGCTTGGACTTGCCCATGCTTAGAGCATAATTGGGATCATCACCACTGGCATTTACATTCTCCAGATGCAAAGACTCGTAAGTGTTGACTCGTTCACTTTTACCGTTGCGAAACGTCCAGCCTGGCATTTCATATCGCCATCAAGGTCCTCGTATGTTAGGTGGATAAGGCGCAAAGCGATCGCGTGGCGTAGTCACGGCATCAAAATTGCCATTGAAAGGGGTTGTCAATGTTTCTCTTGCTATGTTACGCTTTAAATTAAAGAGCAAGCGCTTGGGGTTTGCTCGCTATTTAACTAGGAGAATTGCAATATGTCATTATTGCCTTTATTTTTAGCATGGGCAACACCATTTTTAGCTTTTGCCGCAGGATTTATTAGTTCGCTGATATTCATACAATTGATTAGTAACCAATGGCCCTCTGAAGGGCTGGTTATTGTTGTGTTTTTGGCAACTTTATTAGGAACACTAGGTGGTGGTTTTATTGGCTATGTTTTATGTCCGTATAAGGAGCAGCCCGGTGGTTGGGCATGGAACTGTTTACCATGTATTTTTATCTCTTTTGGTCAATGGCTCGGAGGCACAATAATGCCATTGCTAACAAGTTACTTTTTAGCAACGACGCAACAGTGGGTTCATCATCAACGGTCTTATGGTAATGATATTTTTTTGATATTTTCGCTAATCTTAATAGGAGAACTAATTATAGCATTTTCGTGGTTGGCGATTGCGAAAAACTATCGTGAAAAATAGCGGCAATTTTAGTATTTTGTAGCAGCTTAATGTCAAAAATGCCAGACAAAGATAAAGAACTCGACTCGGGAATTGCTCCTGTTATTTAATTTTTATTCCAAAAAAAGCAGTCATTTGCCTTTTTCAATCTCATCAATTTATTTCGCAACGAACCCATTCAAATCGCAACCCTTTTTCTCGAACTTCATTCCTTAGGGTTGTCAATTTTTCTACTGCTATGTTATCTTAAAAATTAAAGAGCAAGCGCTCCGGCTTCGCTCGCTATTTGACTGGGAGAATTGCGATATGTCATTATTGCCTTTATTTTTAGCATGGGCAACACCATTTTTAGCTTTTGCCGCAGGATTTATTAGTTCGCTGATATTCATACAATTGATTAGTAACCAATGGCCCTCTGAAGGGCTGGTTATTGTTGTGTTTTTGGCAACTTTATTAGGAACACTAGGTGGTGGTTTTATTGGCTATGTTTTATGTCCGTATAAGGAGCAGCCCGGTGGTTGGGCATGGAACTGTTTACCATGTATTTTTATCTCTTTTGGTCAATGGCTCGGAGCCACAATAATACCATTGCTAACGAGTTACTTTTTAGCAACGACGCAACAGTGGGTTAATAATCTCTGGCCTTCTAGCGAGCAGATTTTTCTAATATTTTTGCTAATTTTACTAGAAGTAATCGTTGGGTGGCTCAATTTTTTACAATTGTTAGACATGGGGAATGAAGGTTAGGAATTACTGACGTTATTTAATTTTAATTCCGAAAAAAGGAGTGGTTCGCCTTTTTCAATCTCATCAATTCATTTCGCAACGAACCCATTCAAATCGAAACCCTTTTTCTCAAACTTCATTCCTTAGGGTTGTTAATTTTTCTACTGCTATGTTACACTATAAATTAAAGAGCGATCGCGATGGTTTGCTCGCTATTTGACTGGGAGAATTGGAAGATGTCAGCATTAGTGTGTTATGTAATATATGCAATACCGTTTTTAGCTTTAGTCGCTGGATTCATAATACCACCGCTTTTAATACATTTTATTAGTAATCAATGGCCTTCCAGCGAGCAATTTTTTCTTATCTGTTTGGCGGTCATATTAGGGGCAATGCTTGGCAGTTTTGTCGGTTATTTTGTATGTCCGGCAAAAGGACAAGGAGAAGGAGAAATGAACTTTTTACCAGGCATTTATCTTTACATTGGTCTGTTAATAGGAACTGCAGTAGCATCATTGCTAATTAGTTATCTGATGATAGACATTAGTATCTTGGCGTAAAAGATGAATTCGTTCCCATTCACTGGTGTCAGCCAACCAGTTTTCAAAAACAGTCCCAATAAAATTGAAAGAGGCGATTGCCTCTTTCAATTTCATCCCTTAAACGTTTCCAAAAAAGAGGTTTAAGTGTTTGTAAAATTTTGCTCAAAATTGAATTTTTGGAGACTTCTATTTACTTCGCTGTCAATGCATCCAGACCTTACAATCCTTAATCTAAGCTGAAACTTCCTCTTGCTTTTCATAGAAAATATTATCCAACAGAAGTTCAGCGTCTAAACCGTTCCTTTCTTTATCTACTAACTCGAACCGCAATTGCGAAGTTTGTCCGGGTAAGCTGGATGGAACATCGAAAAGCACTGTCTGAAACTCACTGGTCGTCTGCTTCAGTCCAAACTCTCCGAGTGGCTGCCAGCCACCACCCTGCTGTATGTAAGCCACGATCGCATCATCATCGCTTTTTTTAGTAACCCGAACATCAAATGTTAAGCTATCAACTTCTTTCGGCACATACATTCTGTTATGAGTAATTTCAGTTAAAGGCTCTACCGCTTTGAACCCTGCAAAGACTGGTACTGTTCTCCTCATGCCGCCCATCCTCAGAGCATAATTAGTATTATTGCCACTGGTATCTACATTCTCCAGATGCAAAGACTCGTTCGTGTTTTCTTCCCCACTTTGACCATTATGGAACGCCCAGCCTGGCATTTCATATCGCCACCGAGGTCCTCGTATATTAGGCGGATAAGGTGCAAAGCGATCGTTTGGCTTAGTCACGGCATCAAAGTTGCCATTGAAAATAGTCGGTACGGCTTTATCGCCCCGCATCCGCTCTGCAAACGTATTATCAAATCCAACACTTGTTCGTTTGCCGACAGAGGGACGTAAATCTTTACCACCACCAAGCACTGAATAGAACCAACCCGTACCAATACCTTCCCAAGGTGCGTTCTCATCTACTGCTTCTGAGCTATCGTTAAATTGAGCAGCATTGAGATGATTTGGCTGATACCAAGGATTCAAAGTTTTGAAATCATTGTAGAAATCTTGGTCAAAGAATTGTTCGTAACTTCCGTCGCTTAACCGACGATATATGCCTGGTTTGGGATCTTCTGGAGGAGAATCAATTAAAGACAAGTCAATAGTTCCATTATACCACCAATTCACCCGTGCGTGAGGACCAAAATTAAAATTATCCTTTGTTAACCCAGCAAAGTTTTGAGCGTAATTTCCATTCGTACTAGGGTTAGCTCCTACATTCCTGGGTTTTGCACTAGCATCGCTGCTGTTAGGATATGCCCCCAAACGGATACTGATATCTGGCTCTCCAGTTTCTTCGGGAAGGACAGGATTGACAGGATCGTCGGCAGGAAAAGGAGCAGGCATCGGTATATTGCGACCGATAGGGCTAGCTAAACTCAACCAATTACCATTAGGTGCTGGCACTTCTTGAAAGTAGTTATCTGCAAAATTTACGTTATCCCAAACCTGAACCGAAGGCTCGTAGAAAGTATTATACCTTCCAGTAAAAAGTCCTTGCTTGAAATCGTGAGCATCCAGATAGGTCAAATGAAGATCGTTAGATGATTCTGGAGGCGATCCCGTACCAACTCGGTCCCGAAAATAAGTTCCCATACGCTGAACCATCTCACTGGTGACAATAGTGCCGCGACTGTGAGCAATAAAGTGCATCGGCGAGGAGAAAAGTTTGTTATCTAAATCGCTATCGAGCTTCGCCAAATCGGCAACAACGGCATCTGCCGCTCCCTCGGAAAAACCAGAGTCGGGGATTACTGACTCGCCATGCTTGGCCCAATCGACGAGTAACACCAACGGTTTGCCGATCGCATTGCTAGCAGTCACCCCTGGTTTGAGTCGCCCCTGTTCGTCAACACCTTGCCACTCTCCGGTCTCTCCGTTGTAGCGCAAAACCACACCCGGTTCTTCGTTAGGATTCCCGACGCCACTTTTGGCAATGGCAAACGCTCTTTGGTAGTGACTTGGTTGAAGTTTTTCTTGATTCTCAAAACCGTGCGTAAATATGGTTACGCTACTGAAGCGCTCGTCTTTTTCATCATCGGGAACCGGAGGTGGCGGGATATTGAGGGGGTCTTTTACATCTGTTTCGATATATCCATTGTCAGTGATAACTTGTACTGCCCAATGATACTTTTGTCCGGCAGTCAAAGTCAGTTCGTCTGGTAGGGTAAAGCTCTTGTTTGTATTTGGGGAATCAGGAATTTCGGTTTCGCGATCGTAATCATACCATTTTCCTGCATCTTTCTTCCAAGTTGCCGTCAAGATGCGATTGGGGTTGAAATCGTCATACCCGTTCCAATTGCGAGTTAGCAATTCGAGCTTTTGCAGTTCGTCCAACCTTGAAAGATTTGGAATAGTGTCAGACAAATCGACTACTTCATCCCAAGGCAACAAACCCTCCCCTTTATCGAATACGCTTACAAACAGGTTGACTTCTTTAATATTCTCATCTAGAATATTTTTAAAATCCCATTCAAAGGTAGGAGTTAAATCCAGTTCCCCTGTCTCGCTATTAAATACGCTCACATCCTGCAAATCCAAGCGATCGCCCCCAGTAATAGCAATCTCGCGAGGATTCCCCCCAATATTAATCGGACCTCGCGTAGAACCCTCCGGCACCCCAAAAGTAAACTGATTCCTCACCCGG
>CAZUCT010000358.1:0-5928 GCA_964619285.1 uncultured bacterium
AACTAATCGCTGAAGCGATTACTACTAACTAATCGCTGAAGCGATTACTACTAACAAATCGCTGAAGCGATTACTACGAACAAATCGCTGAAGCGATTACTACGAACAATATTGGAGAAATATGTTAAGAATTAAAAGTCAAGTTAGAGGTACTTCTGGGCCAGACATTCTGACTGGGGATGGCGGCAATGATGTAATTTTTGGCGATCGCGGCAATGATTCCTTGGAGGGAGGTTCGGGAGATGATTGTTTGAGAGGGGGTAAAGATAACGATACTCTTAGTGGCGGTTCTGGAAACGACATTCTTTATGGCGATCGGGAAATAGATTCCCTCAACGGCGGACTGGGTAACGACACTCTTTACGGCGGTAAGGATAACGACACTCTCAATGGGGATGGGGGCAACGACTTCCTTTCTGGAGACAAGGGCAACGACTTGCTTGCTGGAGGGGCGGGGGCAGACACTTTCTTCTTTCTCGTCGACCCAGATGGTAGCTTTGGGACCGATACTATAACCGATTTTAATTCAGGTGAAGGAGATATTATCGGTTTGCAGGGTTCTGGTGGCGGTGGTTTTAATTTGCCCGTAGGAAGTTTGGCGGCAGATGAGTTCCGAGTAATCGATAATTTTTTGCCCAACCAGAGTAACGGGTTTCTCCAAGCCATTATTTATGACTCGGTTAATGGTTTAATTTATTTTAACGAGACGGCGGGTACCGGAGATGAAATTCCCATCGCCCGAGTCTCGCCAGATACCCAACTTGATTCTGGGGATTTTCAAATCTTTTAGAGAATGGGTAATTGTCAATTGTTAATTGTTAATTGTTAATCGCTGAAGCGATTACTACGAACATTGTTAATTGTTAGCTATTAATCATGGAAAATCAACAACCAACAGCGGCGGAAAACTTCCACAAACAAGGGGAAAGTTACTTAGCCCAAAGGAAATTAGATGAGGCGATCGCCTCCTGCGAACTAGCGATAAAAATAGAACCGGGATACGCCCCACCCTACAAAACCCTCGGCAATGCCTTACAAGGAAAAGGGCAATTAGACGCAGCAGAAAGCTGGTACAAAAAAGCCATAGAAATAAAATCTAATTGGCCGGAAGTTTACGCAAATCTCGGCAGCATTTATGCCAAAAAGCAACAGTGGCAGCCAGCAATCGAATGCTATCAAAAAGCCATATCAATCAAGCCGGACTTTGCCGGGGCGTATCGCAACTTAGCCAAAATCTTAGAACTAGCAGGAAACCGCGATAAAGCAATAGAATCTCAATATCAAGCCTTAAAATTAGAACCAGAAAAAGCCACAGATAAAGAACATATCGTTTTGGGGGATGAGTTTTTTAAAAAACGCCAGATAAATCTAGCAATATCTTGCTATCGAAACGCAATTAAAATTAACCAAAAGTCGGCAGATGCCTATCAAAAATTGGGAGAAGCATTAAAGCGAGAAGGCAACTTAAATGAAGCAACAATATGTTATCGAAAAGCAATAGAATTGAACGCAATTAGTTCTGGAGATGCCCGGGGAGACACCTTAATAGCCTCCCAAAAAGAAGCAATTTCTAATAATAAGAATTTAACCGAATCGAAGGATACATTAGGGGTTGAAATTGCCGAAGACCCCAGAGATACCTTAGCCGCATCCACTTCTCATGCAAATAGTAAAGGCAATTTAGGAGGCAACTTAGGAGACACATTAGCGGGAGTTACCAGCAGCAATACGGGGTTGGCGATGCAGGATTTAGAAGCTTTAACTATGCTGGCGGAGGCTTATATTTCTCAGAAGAAATGGCAGGAAGCTATAGCAGCGGGACGACAAATTATCAGGCATAAAGCCGATGCTAAAGCCTATAAAATAATCGGCAACGCCCAACAAGCCAGCGGACAAGTTAACGAAGCAATTGCCAGCTACGCAAAAGCCATAGAAATTCAACCAAACTTCCCAGAAGCTTATGCCAATATCGGCAGCATATATGCCCAACAGCAACAGTGGCAGCGGGCAATTTCTGCTTATCAAAAAGCAATTTCCCTCAAACCAGATTTTACTGGGGCTTATCGCAATTTAGCCAAGATTTTTCAGGCTATTAACAAACCGGCTGAAGCTGCAGAATGTTTGTATGAAGCGATGCGAAGGGAACCGGAAAAGGTAAGCGATCGGGAATATTTGGAAGTAGGAAATATTCTGCAACAAAATGGTAAAGCTGAGGCAGCAATTGCTTGCTATCGGGCAGCCATTCATTTAAACCCAAACTCCGTGGAAGCCATCCATCAATTAGGGGAAATTCTCAACAGTCGGGGGCAGTTGGAAGAAGCCATACCTTATTATAAAAAGGTCGTTGCCATCCAACCAGCAAACCAACAAGCAATTCGAGAGGCAAGCCAGAAATTAACCGAGATTTATACCAAGCTAAATCGAATTGGAGAAGCCGTTGAATATCAATATCGAGTTCTGACAAATAAGCCCCAAGCTACGGCTGAGGAATATTTGGTCGTCGGTAATAGCCTCCAGGAAAATGATAAATTGGATTTGGCTGTTAGCTGCTATAAGAATGCAGTTAAGTTAAATCCAAATTTGAAGGATGCCCGGATTAAAATAGCAGAAGTTTGGCAGAAATTGGGACGGTGGGATGAAGCGATTTCTTATTATCAATCTTTGATAAATTCTCATCCTAACTCCGCCGAAGTTTATCAATTATTGGCAGATGCTTTAGTAGAAAAAGGCGATTTTGATGCAGCTTTGCAGAATTATCAAAAGGTGAAAGAATTGGAACCAGAAACGAAGGATGCAGGCAAGAAGTTAGGAAAGGTTTATTACCTGCAAGGAGAGGAACTGGAAAAAGAAGGGAAACAAGAAGAAGCCATTGCAGCCTATCGGCGGGCGGTAGAATTGAATGCCGATGCGGATGTGGTTTATCAGAAGTTAGGGGAAATATTAGTAGAAAAAGAAGAGTGGGAAGAGGCAGTTAAAGTTAACCGCAAAGCGACGGAATTAAACCCAGATTTCTCCTGGTCTTATAATAATTTGGGCAACGCTTTAAAAGCTTTAGAAAAATGGGAAGAAGCGGCGGCGGCATATCGGCGGGCGACCGAGTTAAACGCAGAATTTCCCTGGTCCCAAATTAGTCTTGGCGATTGTTTGTTGAAATTGGAAAAATGGGAAGAAGCCGTTCCAGCTTACCAGCAAGCAATTAAGTTAAAACCCGATTTTGTCTGGTCTTATGCAAGTTTGGGTAAGGCATTATGGAACTTAGAGAAATGGGAGGAGGCGATCGCCCCACTGCAACAAGCTTTAAAGTTAGAAGAAAACATCCCCGAAGCCTATCAGCGTTTGGGAGAAGCTTTACACAAACGGGCCCGGTTGGATTTGGACGAGGCTATTAAATGGTATCGGCAGGCCATCAAAGCCAGCCCCGATAATATTGACCTCTATCACAAGGCTTTGGACATTGCCCCAGAAGACGAGACTCTTTATTTGCAGTTGGGGGATGCCTTAGTAAGGCAGGGTAAGGGTTATTTGGCAGTTGGTTTTTATCGGGTTGGGTTGCAGATTAATCCCGATAGTTCGGAGATTAAAACGGCTTTTGACCTGCTGAAAGGAAACAAGAAGGACAAGGGGAACAAGGAGGACAAGGTAGCCAAGGTGGACAAGGGGAACAAGGTAGACAAGGGGGACAAGGTAGACAAGGGGGACGAGACGCCTGTTATGCGGGAAACGCCAGAAAAAACTTCTATTTCCCATTCCCCACCAATAATCTCCTCGCCGCCAAATTCCCAGTCCAAAACTT
The DNA here is from genome assembly GCA_964619285.1 of uncultured bacterium. Lineage (GTDB taxonomy): Bacteria > Cyanobacteriota > Cyanobacteriia > Cyanobacteriales > Microcoleaceae > CALKCV01. The sequence continues at coordinate 3,794 of CAZUCT010000358.1, forward strand.
ATCAACTGTGGTTAAAAGCCAACCTTCCCAGTCCAGAAAAATTGGGTCAAATGGCAGAGATATTAGAGACTTTTCGCGAGAAACCGATTATTACCGTAGCGATGCCGATGAGTGGCGAGGTTTCCCTGGAGTCTTTGCGAGAGACCGTTGAGTCGGTGGGAACTCAAGTTTATCCTTACTGGGAGTTGTGGTGTGTGGGGGATAACATTTCTCCTAAAGTTCAAAGCGTATTAGGGGAATATACCCAAATCAATAGCAAGATTAAATTGCTGCCCAATCCCGAACCTGGCAATTTGGCTGCAGGTATTAATGCTGCTTTGTCTTTGACGGGCGGGGAGTTTTTTGGCTTGCTGGATGTTGGCGATACTTTAACTCGGGATGCCTTTTATCAAGTGGCGGCTTTGCTAAATCGCTATCCACTGGCAGATGCGATTTACGGGGACGAGGATAAACGGACTCCTGGGGGCGAGTTGGCGGAACCTTATTTTAAACCGGACTGGAGCCCCGAGTCTTTGATGTCTCGGATGTATGTGGGTCGTTTTTGCGTTTATCGCCGGAATTTGGTGGTTAACGAGTTGATGGGTTTGCGGGCCGGTTTTGAGGGGGCCGAGGAGTATGACTTGCTTTTGCGGTTGAGCGAGAAAACTGATAAGATTTATCACGTTCCAACGGTGCTTTACCACCGCTTAATCGCTGAAGCGATTACTACGAACGAGACTGGGGGTAAGAGGGCTTTGGAGGAGGCGATCGCCCGTCGCGGAGAACCGGGAAGGGTGGAAGTTGTGGAAAATCATCCCGGTTTTTATCGGGTTCGTTACCAGGAAATAAATTACAAACCAGTCAGCATTATTATTCCCACCAGGAATTTAGGGGATATCTTAGACCGCTGTTTGGAGTCGATTTTTGAGAAAACGACTTATCCCAATTACGAGGTTATTGTTATCGACAACGGCAGCGACGAACCGGCGACCAAAGCGATTTTCCAGAAGTGGGAAAATTTAGAACTTCACAGGTTCCAATGTCACGAGTTGGATATTCCTTTTAACTTTGCCAAGTTGAACAACTTCGCGGTGGAGAAGGCGTCGGGAGATTATCTGTTGTTTTTAAATAACGATACGGAGGTTATCACCCCAGACTGGATCGAAGCAATGGTGGAACAGGCCCAGCGGGAGAAAATTGGGGCCGTCGGTCCTTTGCTGTTGTATCCCGACAACACCATCCAACACGCGGGGGTTGTTATGGGTTTGCGCAGCGTTGGCGACCACAGTCACCGAGGGTTTAAACCGACGGATGCGGGATACCACGGTCAGATTATTTCGGTTAACAATTATTCTGCAGTGACGGCGGCCTGTTTGCTGTGTCGGCGGGAGGTATTCGATGCCGTCGGCGGGTTTGATGAAGGTTTGGCGGTGGCCTTTAACGACGTAGATTTTTGTTTGAAGATTGCCCACAAGGGTTATCGCAATGTTTATTTACCTCACGCGGTTTTGTATCACCACGAGTCCAAGAGTCGCGGGGTGGAAGATACGGGGGAAAAACAACGCCGCTTCCAGCAGGAGTTACAGACGATGAAGCAGCGGTGGTGGAGTGTTATTGAGGAGGATCCTTATTACAACCCCCACTTGACTCGGGAGAAGGATGATTTTAGTTTGCGGGTTGTAACTGATGTGGAAACTAATGTTTTTCTGTATGAGAAGGATGCGGAAATTGTCGGGTTTTCTATTGACACTCCCAAGAATCAAGGGGTTTATAAAAATGCCAGCTCTGTTTCTATCGGGGGTTGGGTAATTGGTAAAAGGCATCCAGTAACGACGGTGAAGTTGAGTTGTGGGGGCGAGTTGTTGCGAGATGTTCCGGCTAATTTACCTCGTTTGGATGTGGGCCAGGCTAATCCCGAGTATCCTTACGCCCAACATTGCGGTTTCTGGGGCGAGATGGAAGTTATTGAGGTTCCACCGGAGGCGAAGATTTTGGTTGAGGCGGTGTTTAAGGATGGTTCTCACGTCCGTTTGGGGATGGTTGAGTTGAAGTGTCCTGGGTTGGTTGATAGTTAACAATTAAGATTTAACAATACCTTCGCCAAAGTTCGTAGTAACGACTTTAGTCGTAAAAGTTCGTAGTAACGACTTTAGTCG
>CAZUCT010000359.1:0-5900 GCA_964619285.1 uncultured bacterium
CCACACGGACCAACTCCCCACCCGGACCACACTCTGACTTTTTCAGCAAGCCCTAATTACTAGCCTCCTGGTTTCTTTGTTCGTAGTAATCGCTTTAGCGATTTAAAACAAGTTCGATCTAAATCGCTGAAGCGATTACTACGAACAGCCTATCGCTGAAGCGATCGCTACGAACTATTACCTCGGTACCGCCACTTGTTTCAAAAGGCCGGCAATAACAGCATCGATCGCCACCCCATCCAACTGCGCCTCCGGTTTCAAAATCAACCGATGGCGCAATAAAGACAGCGCCACCGTCTTAACATCGTCGGGAGTCACAAAAGTCTTGCCCGCCAACCAGGCACGAGCTTTACTCGCCATGCGATCGCGCCACCGCCGATCGCCCCGAAGCACCGAGAGCTAAATCTGGATGTTGGTGCGTCTGGCGCACTAACCCCAACAGATAATCTAACACTTTATCATCTGCATTCATCCCAAGGGCAGCTTGACGGGCCATCAAAATATCCTCCACGGTAGCGATCGCCTTTATTTTAAACTGACGGGTTGAATCGAGCCTGTTGGCAATCCCAAACTCCCCACCCTTCCCCCCGGACCACACCTTCCGCCCCGAAAAAACGCAATTTTTGCCCGCGCCAAGTATAGCAATTAGCAATTAGCAATTAGCGTTAATATTTTTACCCACACTTTTAACAGGGAAGCACTACTACAATTGCTATTCCAGTTCGCCTTCATAGCCGCAGACGAAGCGCACCATATTTAAAGTAGCTTCCGATTGTGCTTCATACTCTCCATAACCTTTAGCTATCCATTTGTTACCTCCGCCAGCGCAAAGGGCAGTGCCTTCGATATAGTCTTCGCCGATGGTGTAGGTAAAATCCCTGTATTCGCTGTAATCGCCGTAGAAGTATCCAGCGATACTTCTAACTGTAACTTCTTCTCCTGTAGAAGCATAGCCTACAAATTCGTCGCCGTTTTCTAAAGTTATAGCTAAGGTTGCTCCAGTGGAGGTTAAGACCGTTCCCGTCAGGGTAAGAGCTGCTATTTTTTTAAACATTGTTTTACCTCGATAAATTACTTGAGTCTATCTTATCAAAACTTTTTTGTTGCTCGATTGATTTGTTAGTTGATTTGTTAGTTTGAAAATGTATTTTTTTTACTCAAACAAGGTGCGCGACGCGCACCCTAATAAATAATGCTGCTGTAAGAACTTAAAGGCAATTTGGTCCGTTTTTTTACGTCTATTGCCGATTTGTATTCTCCTCTTTCCAGTCTTTCCAATACTATTTTTTGAGCTACCTCCGGTTCGATATTTGCTGCTATTAGTTGCTCTACAGAATAGGAATTTAAACGCCTCCAAGAAACATCAACTTCCTGTTTGGGATTGTAACTAAATACAACTAACGGTGCAATTTTATTTATGGTTTGCTGGGGAATCCCAATAATGTCTGATAGTTCTTCTAAATGAGTAAAAATGTAACCTTCGTTTCGCGCCGATTCGATATCGTTGGCATAGACAATGGGCAATCCCAAACCATTAACTAAATCGTCTTTGGAACAAGTATTAATTTCGATTTTACCTCGTGTTTCTGCGATTAATTTTGCCGTTTCGCCTTCTGGTGGCAGAGGCAAATTTTGAGGATACGTTTTGATAAGAAAGCTTTTTTTCAGCGAAAAAGCCGCTCCTATTTGAGCCAGCCAAATTACCGCCGCAATTTCGGTTGAAGACAAAATTACTGCGGCAACGGTAATTCCCAATCCCAGGGCTATCCACGGTTTAGTTCTAGTTGTTTGACCTGCGTAGGCGATCGCCAACCCTCCAAAAGCAGGTAGGAAAGACCACCAAATCCACTTAGGCGTTTGCTGAAACCAAGAGTCATCCCTTGACATTTTCTACTCTCCTTTTCCATTTTTTTTGATTTAATTAAAATGGGGTGACAGCCGCTTGACAATTATTTTTTAATTTGTTATTTTTTGCGCTTGCGGACTTGTCATCCCTTAATTTTTAATTACAAATCTCTCAAAAGTTTTCTGCGTTTTTCTTCGTACTCTTCTGGAGTTAATGCCCCAGATTCGTAAAGTTTGTGTAATTCTCCTAAAGCACCGGTTACATCTTTTGCAGATCTGGTTCCTCCCCCAGTATTTCCCGAGAGCATTCCCGGGTTATACTTGGCGTTAAAAGCTGTATCGGACATCAACAGCAAGCCGAAAAACTCAAAAAATGCTATCAGTCCCGGTATCAACGTCCAAGAGAATAGGAAATATAAAATTCCCGCCAGATTCTCGCCTAAGTAGAATTTATGTATCCCCAACCAACCAAAAAAGAACGCTAGCAAAGCTGCTACGGTTTTATCTTTCATGTTTTCGCTCCTATTTTCTAGGGTTTAGTTTAGTCTTGCCATCGCACGGAATTTTCTTCGTCTTTACGTTGGTTAATTCTGTCAAACTTTGACATCAACCAATATATTGCTAATATACCAGCTTGGGCTTCTAACAAAACGAAGTAACTTCTAAAGATATAGTTAAAATCGCTGCTAGAGTTCCAAGAGAAGATGAAAGCTCCCAAGAGGGCGTAGGGAAGGAGACGCAATGCACTCCTGGGGAGCTTTGTCTTTTTACGCTTGTTCATGCTGATGCCTCGTAAATATTTCTATTGTAATCCAGATATTTTTGAGGCTGCAATGGCTCAATCATACTCATACTCATACTCAGAACGAGTACTCAAAAAAAATACTTTTGGGAGTATGAGTATCAGTATGAGCTTGCTTAACCCACTCCGCTGCCTAATAAAAATAAACTAAGCAGGGTTCCGCCGTTCCATAAACTGTGGAGCAAAATAGAAGATAGGAGGTTGCGCGATCGCGTATAAACTACCCCCAAAACTATTCCTAAAACTGCCAGCGGCAACACTTCAGAAATATTCAAATGAGCTACGGCAAATAACAAACTGCTCGCCAAAATTGCCCCCCACATCGGCAGATATTTGGTTAAAGAAGGTAACAAAAATCCCCGAAACATTATCTCTTCAAAAACAGGGGCCGCTATGGATGCCGTCACAAAAAATAAGGTCAATGCCACCCAATCTTGCCCTTGCAAAGCTAACTCTAAAATGGGATTGCTTCCGCCTTTTCCTTGCCAGATTTGTTGGTTAATTAAAGATACCAAAATTACCAAAGGTACCGCCGTTAAATAGCCGCCGAACCCCCACAAAAACCCACCGCCGCGCCCATCAATTTTAAACCAATCTTTAGGCAGGGGTAAAAATGGTTTTAACGAGAGATATAAAACCAAAATTCCGCCCAATGCTAAGAGTAAATAACTAACTAAAACATAGCTAGCTTGAAACCGAATCCCCAAATTTGTTGTTTGAAAATTTGTCGCCGTTTGAATTATTCCTATTACTAGGGGTAAAGCAATTTGTCCGATTACAAAAAAGCCGACTACAAATACTTGGATAATCTCCTCGCCACCCCAAGGAATTTCCCAAGTAGCATCGGTATTTTGCATTAACAAAGATTGTTTACCCGCGATGAGTCTCTGGACTCCTATAAATACTAATAGCCCCACTCCAATTAATAAGCCAATTCCCGGAACCGCCCCGACAATTGCTAATTTATAAAAGGCTGTTTCTGCTAGTTCTTGTTCTGCTGCTTCTAACTGGGCTAACTTGCCTTTTTCACCCCGCAATTCATAGAGTTTGCTTAGAGCTTCGTAGCGGAACCAACCGTCTAAATTTTGAGTAATTAAACCTTCGGCATCAGGAGGTGAAACTGATTCGCCCCACAAAGATGTTAAAGTTTTAGCGATTGCTAATGTTTCTAGGGATTTTCTCGGTGGATAGTCTCCCTTAATTAAATCTTCCCAAGTTTCAAGAGCGGCATCTTTTTTATCAACTTTAGCTTGAAGAATACCAACCCGCAAATTAATTTCATTGAGAAAAGTTTCCAGCTTAACAATGGTAGCAGAAAGTTGATAATTTTCGACCTCTGGCTTCTCAGAAGTTATGGGATTTTCTGCAGCAATTCTGTATGTTTGATTTAACGCTTTTCTGGTTTGCTCTTTCGCGGCAGCTATAGCTCTATCTAAATTGGTTTTTGCCGATTTTTGCGCTGTTTGATATTGGGTTAAAGCTGCCTGAAAAGGTTCGTTACCGATTAAAGTATTTTTAGCTTGAGTGGTACTGCTATTTTCCTCCTCTGACGGCTGCCATTCTGCGGCATGAAGGAGTAAATTTGTCTGATATAATTCTAATTTACTTTGTATTTGGGGCTGAGTCGAACTGCCTATTAAAGATAAGGTTAAAAAGGCGATCGCTAACACCGTTAGAATGCTTAAAATTACTTTTTTTATTTTCATTTATTACTCCCAAAAAGATTTTAGATTGAGGATACAGATTAAAACAGGGCAAGAGTCCCAAACAGTGTAAAATGCTTCTGGCTGAAACTGCCCCCTATTAATTTACAATCTAAAATCTAAAAAAATCAATGACTACTCGTGTAATTCTGGTACGTCACGGCCAAAGCACCTACAATCTCGAACATCGAATCCAAGGACGCCTCGATGCTTCAGTTTTAACAGAAAAAGGAACCGCCGATGCCCGCCAAGTGGCCGATGCCCTCAAAGGTATTAAATTTGATGCCGCTTATTGCAGTCCCCTCAAAAGGGCCAAAAGTACGGCGGAGATTGTTGTCTCCAGTCTCGACTCTCCCCCCACCCTCCAACCAACCGAACAATTAATGGAAGTCGATCTGCCACTCTGGGAGGGGATGCTGCGGCAGGAAGTCGTCGATAAATTCCCATCCGACTATCGCTGCTGGAAGGATACTCCCCACGAGTTTTATATGGAGGTTTCTCAGTCCGATGGCCAAAGCAAACATTATCCCGTATTGGCCCTATTCGACCAGGCCCGCCAATTTTGGCACGAACTGTTGGCCAATCATGCGGACCAAACCGCGTTAATCGTGGCCCATAACGGTATTAATCGCAGTTTAATTGCTACGGCCTTGGGTATTTCTCCTAGTTATTACCATTCAATTCAACAGTCTAATTGCGGTATTAGTATCCTCAATTTTTCCTCCTCTCAATTCTCGGCAACGGAGGGCATTAAACCGGGTTTCGTTCAGTTAGAATCGATGAATCTAACTACTCATTTAGGGTTAAAGTTTCCTCAACCTAGAGACGGCCATCGCGGTCCTCGTTTGTTATTAGTTCGCCACGGAGAAACTGACTGGAACCGCGACGGAAAATTCCAAGGACAAATTGACGTACCGCTAAACGATAACGGTCGCCAACAAGGGGGAAAAGCAGCCGAGTTTTTAAAAGATGTTAAACTCGATTTTGCTATTAGCAGTTCGATGTTGCGTCCGAAGGAAACTGCGGAAATTATTTTGCAAAGTCACCCTAATATTAAGTTGCAATTAGATAAGGGTTTGTGGGAGATTAGTCACGGTTTGTGGGAGGGGAAATACGAGTCGGAAATTGAAGGCTCTTTTCCAGGACTTTTAAGTAAATGGAAGGAGTCGCCAGAGACGGTACAAATGCCAGAAGGAGAAAATTTAGATCGGGTTTGGGAACGAGCGATCGCTGCCTGGCGCAGTATTATTAATAGCGTTTCCGGTACGGGAATTGTAGTTGCTCACGATGCCATTAATAAAGCAATTCTCTGTCAATTATTTAATTTACCCCCCGAACATTTCTGGAATTTCAAACAAGGAAACGGTGCCGTAACTGTTATCGATTATCCTAAAGGTCCAGAAGGTTTGCCAGTTTTAGAAACCATGAATATTACCACTCATTTATCGGGCAGCGTTTTAGATAAAACCGCTGCCGGCGCCCTGTAAAAAAGGTCAGTTCGTAGTAATCGCTTCAGCGATTGTTCGTAGTAATCGCTTCAGCGATTGTTC
>CAZUCT010000360.1:0-5863 GCA_964619285.1 uncultured bacterium
AGTTCAGTTTTGGACTCTTTAAGAATCTGCGCGGCATAAGAGCGCAGAGTATCAACCGTAGCATCTTTAGCAGATTCAGATAAAGTACAAGTAGGAGATTGGGCGATCGCCCTTGGCAACCCTTGAGGATTTAATAATACCGTTACCCTGGGAATCGTCAGCACCCTCAAACGTCCCAGTTCTGCCCTTAGCATTCCCGATAAGCGATTAGACTTCATTCAAACAGACCCAGCAATCAATCCAGGTAATTCAGGAAATCCGCTTTCAAACGACCGGGGAGGGGAGCAAGTCAGTTTTGTAATTCCAGAAAAACAGTGCGAGCGTCCCCGCTCGCAACGGTTGGGCCCAGCCGCGAGCGAGGACGGTCGCACTGGCAAATTTGCAAATATGACTTGCACCCCCGGGGAGAAGTAATTGGTATCAATACCGCCATTCGTCCCGATGCCACGGGAATTGGTTTTGCCCTTCCCACAAACAAGGCAAAAGAAAATAAAGACATTTTAGCTAGTGGGGGTAAAATTCTTCATCCGTTTATAGGCATTCAGATAGTAACATTAACTCCATAAATGGCAAAGGAAAATTGGGATGCACCCGATGTAATTCTGGAAATTGACAACCAAGAAATAATCAGTGCAGAACAATTACAGAGAAAAGTTGAAGAGAGTGGAGCAGGCCAACGGTTAGAAATTAAAATTATTCGCAAGGGAAAGATAACTCAGTTATTTGTAGTGACTGGGAAAATGAACGCTCCGTAGCTTAAAGTAGGCATTTAAATACCTATTCAATACTCGTTAAAAGTAGAGCGATCGCCTTTTTAAACCTCCCCACTCTCATCCTGCCCCCATTCCCCCAACAAAGAATCCCTCATTCTCAACCTTACCGACTCAGCGTGAGATGGCAAGCCCTCAGCCGCAGCCAAAATCTCCAAAGTCTTAGCCGCCCTTTGCAAGGCCGTCGGAGAATATTGAATCAAATTAGAGTGCTTCATAAAAGTCTCTACTCCCAGAGGAGAAGCATAGCGGGCAGCACCCGAAGTAGGTAAAACCTGGCTAGGTCCGGCAAAATAGTTTCCCACCGCGCCTGGCGTAGCATTACCCAGGAAAATAGCACCCGCATGACGGATACTCTCCAGCAAAGCCCAAGGCTCCGAAACCTCCAGCCTTAAGTTTTCCGGTGCAAACTCGTTAGAAAGTTCCGCAGCAGCCCTCAGAGAATCAACGATCGCCACCAAACCATAATTAGCGATCGCCTTACTCGTCAAAGTACGTCGCGGATGATTCACCAACTGTCTCTCAACCTCAGCGATCGTCTGTCGGGCCAAAGCCGAATCCGTCGTCAGAAGTATAGCAGCGGCCATCGAATCGTACTCAGCCTGAGCCAACAGATCCGCCGCCAAAAAAACGGGATTTGCCTCCTTATCTGCTATAATAATTACCTCTGACGGCCCTGCCAAGGAATCTATTTTTACCATACCGCCAACAATTTTTTTGGCCAAAGTAACATAAATGTTACCCGGCCCAGTAATAACGTCAACCTTCGGAATAGTTTCCGTACCTAATGCCAAAGCAGCGATGGCCTGTGCCCCACCCACCCGGTAAATTTCCTCTATGCCCACCTCCTGAGCAGCAACCAAAACAGCAGGATCGATTTTTCGATCCAAGCGAGGAGGCGTTAACATTACTATCCGGGGCACCCCAGCCACCCGAGCCGGAATCGCGCTCATTAAGACCATACTGGGGTAAGCTCCCTGACCCCCAGGAACATAAAGTCCCGCCCGATCCACAGGAGTATAGCGCCTGCCCAAGACCGTCTCGCCCTCCCCAAATTGAACCCAAGACTTAGGAACTCGCAAACGGTGAAAAGCCTCTATCTGCCCTTTAGCGGACCGAATAGCATCTAATAAATCCTTATTAACCTGCAGGTAAGCTGCATCCAACTCGGAAGCGCTAACCCTTAAATCCTCCGTCGTTATATTTATGTGGTCGAATTCAGCAGTGTAATGCAAAAGAGCCTCGTCACCGCGTGCCCTTACCGAGTGGAGGATCTCCCGCACGGTAGCTTCCTTATGAATGGCCATATTGTCGTGGGTGCGAGCCATGATACGTCGCAGTTCGTCCTGTGCCTCTACCCACCGAGTAATTATTCGCAGCATGGAGATAAGAAATGCCAATGAGTGTAGGTAACAACCTTAGTTCGATCTTATTAGCTCTGGCAAATTGTCAATTGTTAATTGTTAATTGTCAATTGTTAATTGTCAATTGTTAATTGTCAATTGTTAATTGTTAACCATTGACCGTTGACTATTGACCATTATAAAATAATCAACGGGGATGCTATGATAGTAAATCTCCAAACCTTAGCGTGTTTTTTTCTTAAAGCAAACCATGTCTAACATTAAATCAGCTACAAAACGAGTTCAAATCGCAGAGCGGAATCGTTTGCGCAACAAAAGTTACAAATCAGCGGTCAGAACCCTGATGAAAAAATACTTTACAGCAGTTGAAAACTATGCTGCCAACCCTACCGAAGAACAAAAACAGCAAGTCGAACAGCGCATGTCAGAAGCTTACAGTAAGATTGACAAAGCCATCAAGCGCGGAGTTATTCATCGTAATAATGGCTCCCGTAAAAAGGCCAGTTTAGCCAAAAGCTTTAAAGCCCGCGTAAAGACTGCAGTGTAATGCTGGGAAGTCTGGGGGGTGTAGGGTGTGGATTTTCCCAGAGTGGGGCAGTGCGCTGCCCAATACGAAATTGTAAAAAAAGTAAAAAACTGCTAAGAACGCAACTCCCCATTCTCCATTCCCACCCCCATCCCAAAAGGGGAGTAGCAAAAGCAGAATAGCAAAATTAGAACAGACAGCCATTTGATTCATCCTCTTATTTAACTTGCTCCCGACAAAACCTTCCTCTCACCACCCTCCCCAGACTCCCCACGCTTCCCACACCAAACAACCGGGAGCATCCCATATTTGCAAAAATGGCTAATGGCTAATGGCTAATGGCTAATGGCTAATCGCTAATTGCCTAGAGCCATGCAAGCTCGCAATTAGCAATTAGCAATTAGCAAAAAGCGTTGAATTGTAGGTTTTCCTCAAAATTGAGATGCACCCAAACAACCTCCCATGGACCTAATCGATACCCACATCCACATCAACTTCGACACCTTCTCATCAGACCTGGAAGCAACCAGAAAGCGCTGGCAAGAAGCCGGAGTAATTCGCTTGGTTCACTCCTGCGTAGAACCGGGCGAAATTCCCCAAATCCAAACCATAGCCGACCGCTTCCCAGAAGTGTCTTTTGCCGTGGGTTTGCATCCCCTAGATGCGGATAAATGGACGGAAGAAATGACCGACCAAATTACCCAATTAGCAACCTCAGATTCCCGAGTAGTCGCCATCGGTGAAATGGGATTAGATTTCTACAAAGCGGAAAATATCTCCCAACAACAAAAAGTATTTGAAGCTCAATTAAAAATAGCCCAAAAACTAAACTTACCCGTTATAATTCACTGTCGCGATGCCGCAAAGCCAATGGCTGAAATGTTAAAAAGTTTTGAGAAAATTTATGGTAAAATAAGAGGAGTAATGCACTGCTGGAGCGGAAATTCAGAAGAAACTCAATGGTTTCTCGACCTCGGATTTTACATCAGTTTTAGCGGTATAATTACTTTTAAAAATGCTAAAGCCGTAGTAGAATCTGCAAAAATAGTACCGAGCGATCGCCTCCTCATCGAAACAGATTGTCCCTTCCTCGCACCGGTTCCCAAACGAGGCCAACGCAACGAACCGGCTTACGTTAAATATGTAGCTGAAAAGTTAGCAGAATTAAGAGGAGTTTCCTTTGAATCTGTGGCAGAGCAAACCACCAACAATGCCAGAGAATTGTTTTTCTAAACTTAATCGTCTTATAATGGAATAGGGTTAGATAAAATGGTCAAAACTAGGGAGGCAAAAGTATGAGTATTGACGCTGCTCAATTATGTAGATTTTTAAACGACCATGAAGAAGCTTTAAGTAAATCTGAAATCAAGCGATTATCCGATGCCTTGAATAAAGAAGACAGGGAACAATGGCTGTTGCTTATTCGGTAGTTAAAAACTATAGGGACTTATGAAAGTCCCCATTTTTACTATGGCTTACGAGAAAGGATATGGGGGAGCATCTCATATTTGTAATTTTACCCTCGATTGGCGAAGTCTAATGTACAACTCCCCACCTTCCTCAAACTTTTGAGGCTCCCAGTAGTAATTCTCAAAATATTTAAGCTCGTTTTGAGCATGATTTAGCTGCTGTAGCAACTCTAAAAGCTCGCCTTCTTTGTATTTTTTGAGAAAACGGTTTAAAAGCTTTTGCGCAACTTCTTTTTCTTCTTTTTCAAAAAGAATTAGAGCAGCACTGAGGATTCAGTAATCCTTAACCAAATCGTTAAGCCGCTCCAGCACGACTTTCATTTTTTCAGCTTCTTGTGCCATAATTGTCCTAAGTGATTTTTTTTAAGGGCCCGCCTTATTTTTAAGGATTTGGGGCGGTCCCTTTTTTTACCAAGTTTATTATAGCAGAAAAAACGTTATTTTTCCGTAGATTTTAAAATAATAAAAAGGACCGAATCAAGCCTAAAAATAGGTAAAACAGTACCAGAAAAAACGCTTTCAACTAAAAACTGAAAATTAAAAAATGATAAATCGCCACCTAGACGACGCCTTAGAAAATACGAGAGCAGTATCCTTACTGCCAGACCTAATCGAAATCCAACGCTCCAGCTTTCGTTGGTTTCTAGAACGGGGCCTCATAGAAGAACTAGAAAGCTTCTCCCCCATCAGCGACTACACCGGCAAACTAGAACTGCACTTCCTAGCCAAAAACTACAAACTCAAACAGCCCAAATACAGCGAACGGGAAGCCAAACAAAGAGACAGTTCCTACGCAGTCCAAATGTACGTCCCCACCAGGCTGCTAAACAAAGAAACCGGAGAAATGAAAGAACAATCGGTCTTTATCGGCGACCTGCCCCTAATGACCGACCGAGGCACCTTCATCATCAACGGAGCCGAACGAGTAATCGTCAACCAAATCGTCCGCTCCCCAGGAGTCTATTACAAAACCGAAGTCGACAAAAGCGGACGGCGCACCTTCAGCGCCAGTCTCATCCCCAACCGCGGAGCCTGGCTCAAATTCGAGACCGATAAAAACGACTTAGTCTGGGTCAGAATAGACAAAACCCGCAAGCTCTCCGCTCAAGTCCTCCTCAAAGCACTCGGCCTCACCGACAGCGAAATCTTCGACTCCCTCCGCCACCCCGAATACTTCCAAAAGACCATCGAAAAAGAAGGCCAATACGGAGAAGAAGAAGCCCTCATGGAACTCTACCGCAAGCTCCGTCCCGGGGAACCACCCACAGTAGCCGGCGGGGAACAACTGCTACAATCCCGTTTCTTCGACCCCAAACGTTACGACCTCGGCAAAGTAGGCCGCTACAAACTCAACAAAAAACTGCGTCTCTCCACCCCCGACGCCACCAGAGTCCTCACCAAAGAAGACATCCTCGCAGCCATCGACTACCTCATCAACTTAGAATTCGACATCGGCCAAACCGACGACATTGACCATTTGGGGAACAGGCGGGTGCGCAGCGTGGGGGAATTATTGCAAAATCAAATTAGGGTCGGTTTGAACCGACTCGAACGGATTATCCGCGAGCGCATGACAGTTTCTCCCAGCGAATCTTTATCTCCTACCAGTTTGGTCAATCCCAAGCCCTTAGTAGCTTCCATCAAAGAATTTTTTGGGTCCAGTCAATTGTCCCAGTTTATGGACCAGACTAACCCCCTGGCCGAGTTGACTCACAAGCGCCGCATTTCCGCTCT
>CAZUCT010000361.1:0-5809 GCA_964619285.1 uncultured bacterium
GTTGGAGGTTCGAGATTTGAGAAAAAATATTTTTACAAATATGGGATGCTCCCGACTCGAATAAAGTTGTCCAAAAACAAAGGAGCTAGCTGCCCAATAATCTTTATCTTTTGAATCTCTCAAAAAAATAGTGGCTTGATTAATCAATCAAGCCAATTCTCAATTTGAAACTTAACCATTGGTGGCTAGCGATCGCTCGTATTTACTCATGCTCTAATTAAATTAACAGCCTTCTTGCAAGCTGGGCGATCGCGGACAATACTACTAGAGCAATAGATGTGTTAGAAAATAATAACGAGTTGGTAAAATAATAGCAAAACCTTATCAGCTAAAGGCAAAGCGTTTAGCAGCCAGTACCGTAAAAACTCTCAGCATCGTTGAAGCAGTTCGTACAAATTTTAGCCTAGATAATTAGGCAACCTATTGTACTCTAAGGTTCTTGAAATCTAACATTCAGAATCGTTAAAGTAGGATAAATTGTTTTTGATCCAGCCACCAGCAAATGTATTTAGAGGTAGCTCCACTATGACAAAATCAACTCCACCCCGTCCGCCTGCCCCCCCGCCACGGGCTCCTCGTCCTCCCGTTCCAGGGGCAGCGCGCCCTCCGGCTTCCAATGGCAATGATGCCGGCAAAAGCGTACCAGGGCCACCGCCTTCGGCACGTCCAGCTAGTCCAGCTACTCCTCCTCCCTCTGGACCATCAGCATCGGCAGAAGCACAACCGGAAACCTCCAGAACTCCAGGCCTCGGCCCGGGACAACCGAAATTGAGAGATATTGTTTGGCGGGCCAACGAAGAAGGAATTTCCGATATTCACCTGGGCGTAAACGAACAACCTCGGTTTCGCCAACGGGGCGATCTGATGCCAATAGAAGAATATCCCATGACCGACCTAGACACTTTTATGGCCTGGTTGCGGGAAATTCTTACAGATGAAGAAATCCAAACATTTCAAGAACAGTTAGACTTTGACGGTGCCGCAGATTTAGGGTTCGTGCGAATTCGGATCAGCCTTTTGGACTCCTTAGCAGGCCCGGCTATGGTCTTACGACTCATCGGGGCCACTATTTTGAAGATGGAACAACTCCGTCTGCCAGAAGTTTTCAAGAAGGTATGTCACTATCACAAGGGACTACTTTTGGTCACGGGGCCGACCGGTTCTGGTAAATCTACCACAATGGCTGCCATGATTGATTACATTAATGACACTTTCCCCTATCACATCATCACCATCGAAGACCCGGTTGAATTTGTTCATCAAAGCCGAAAATCTCTCATCAAGCACCGGGAGGTGGGTCGCCATACCCTGAAGTTCTTTAACGCTCTTAAAGGTGCCTTGCGTCAAGACCCAGATTTGATGTTGGTAGGAGAGATTCGGGATAAAGAAACTGTCGGAATTGCGATTAAAGCAGCTTCAACGGGTCACTTGGTTATGGGAACTCTCCACACCAACAGTGCTATTAAAACTTTGACTCGTATTCTTGATATGTTTTCTGCTGAAGAGCAGCCTTCTATTAAGCTCGCTCTCTCAGAAATTTTGGTGGCAATTATTGCTCAGTTGTTGTGTAAAACGACTGATGGTAAGCGGGCAGCTTTCCACGACATCTTGATTAATACTGACGTGGTTAGGGAATATATCCTTAAGGATCAATACGAGGAAATCAATCAAATCATGCTCAAAGATACTTATGAAGGCATGACAACTATGAACAGGTCTCTCTACGAACTCTATAATGAAGGTCGCATTACAGAAGAAATAGCTCTGGAACAGTCGCCTTCTTCTAATGAAATGGCTCAGATTCTTCGAGGTAGAATTTAAAGAAATTGTGAAGTATTTAAAGCTTAAGTTTTCAACAAAAGCTAAATTAGAAATGCAGTATATTCCCTAAAGCAAAGGCCTAGCTAAAGTGAATGTTGGAAACGACAGAATCGTACTAGACTCAATTTCTTTTAATTCAGAACCACTAAAATTCCCCCAGCTATTCAAAGGTATTGCTCTTTTTACACCTGGGGGAGATTTAATTTATTGCTTAGATCCTGAAAAAAAAAGTAAATGGCATACCCATCTGTGTGCAGCACTCCAAGGAATGTTAGGACTATCAGAATCACCACATTTTTTGATACCAGGCTATACGGCTACTATTGACAAATGGCTCGAACCTGGAACTCAAAAACTGCGAGTTTCTGCCGAAGCTTATCCTCCTGTTTTAAGGTATCAACCATTATTAAATGCTGTTTTTAATACAGAAGATTTACTTTGGCAAGCTGCTCCCTGGTCGGAAGAATTTTGCAATCAGTTGGTAATGGGAACTTATTACGACCGGTTCCCCCAACTATGGGAAAATCACGATTTAGTGGTTCGCTTTGAAAAACCAAAAACTGATTCAAGCTCTAACCGCCTCTCGACTTCCTCTTCTTCTTTTTCCATCGAGCAGAATTGGCTAAAAGATTTATCCTTTTTGGATAGTTCCCAAGAAATCAAAGGTTATGTTCTCCGCTTGTTTGTGTCTAGTAATGGCATGGTAACAAAGCAAACTCTGGAAAACTTACATCAAATCTTGGAAAATTCTTTGGGCTATCCTTACACTTTGAAGGTAATTGATGTTCTCAAACATCCAGAACAAGCAGACGCCGATCGCATTTCTGCTACCCCTACTTTGATTAGACTATGGCCGAAACCAGTCAGAAGAATTGTAGGGCAATGCGACGATCTTGAGAAAATTCTACAGTTATTGCACTGTTAATTTTTAATAACTAATGGGTAATGGCCATTGTCACTCCTTTTCCTTGGTTAAATGCAACTCCCTTTTAAGAATAAGCAATATTGCTTATTCTTAAAGAAGTTTCAGGCTAAAAATGAACTGGGGCGATCGCTCTATTTATTTTTCAGTCTTTGAGTTCCTCTGCAAGATTTTCACCCTTCAATACATCAGATATTTTCAAGCGATCGCTATCTAGTCAGTCCTCTGTTCTTCTTCTATCCCTGGCGCTACAGGTGGAGCTTCTCCAGAAGGAGAAGTCTCGAACATGGGGACTGGTTTTGCTTCTGTCGATGGTTGGGTCGTCGGTGTCTTTTCTTCGGTTATTTCTGGCCCATCATCTGAAACTTCTCCAGAAGGAGAAGGCTCGACCCTGGGGACTGGTTTTGTTTCTGTTGATGGTGGGGCCGTCGGTATCTCTTCTTCTTCTATAGTTGGCGCTACAGGTGGAACTTCTTCTGGGACTGGTTTTGTTTCTGTTGATGGTGGGGCCGTCGGTATCTCTTCTTCTTCTATAGTTGGCGCTACAGGTGGAACTTCTTCTGGGACTGCTTTTCCTTCTGTTGATGGTGGGGCCGCTGGTGTCTCTTGTTCTGTGCTTGCTTCTTCGGGAGCAGGTGGAACTTTCGGGGTAGGCTGTTCTGTCCCAGAGGGAGATGGCTGGCCAGCTTCTCCCTCATCTTCCAGAGTTGGTTCAACTGGAGAGGTTTCTTCAGGTTGGTTCGGGGTAACAGGAACTGGCTCTGGTTGGACTGGTTCTGGTTTGTAGGTTGGATCGACAATGGTCAGGAGTTCTGTTAGTGGCAGCTCTCCTTGGATTAATTTGCTTAAATTGTCTTGGCCGTTGGGCTGGTAGATAATTAGTCTGGCCGTGTTGTTGTAAGCGTTATTAATGGGGTTGCCCAGTTCGTCCAGATATTCAAGCTGGACCCAGTTTTTTCCTGGTTTCAAGCCTTTGAGATACATAGGCTGCCAGCGATCGCTCGTAAAGCTGGTCCCGTTGATAGTTACTTTGATGCGCCAGTCTGCTATTTCATCTTCTGGGTTTTCTTGGGCCACGAAGTGTAAAGGAGCGTTCGTAAGGTAAAAGTCCAACAGGATTGGTTCCGCCCCTAAGGTTCCAGTGGGACTGTTGTAGGTTAATAGGGGTTGGTTGGAGTTGGGATTGTTATTGGGGGTTTTGGTGAAGATCTGAAAGGTAGTTTGGGCGTAAGCGCCTTGATTTTTGAAGCTTTCTTCCCAAGGACGGTTGGCAAAGACTCGCAGGGTGTGGGTTCCTGGTTCTAAGTCTTTGATGGTTAAAGGTTGGTCTAGGTCATAAATTTCTTTATAGGGTTGGTTGTCCAAGATTACTTCTAAGTGTGGACCTAACCCTAAGTCCGATTTAAAGATTGGTAAGTCTTTAACTTGGAGTTGGACAGTTAAGTTGTTATCTTGAAGAACTTCTTGGGGTTTGGGACTTAGTATCGTGACTTGAGGTTGATATTTATCTAGAACTCGACCCAATTTTTGAATTGTTATTGGAGGAGAGACTTCCGATATTGCGGGGACTGGGGTAGGAATGGCCTTTTTTTCGTTCCCAAGTTTGGACTGTTCGGGAAGGCGATCGCCACAACCTGCCATGCCCATCGTTAAAACTACTGCTATAAGCGATATTAGTATTGTTTTTCTTACTGTTTGCCGCCAATTGATGCCAAACACTTTTATAAACTCCCTGGATATTTGTACTTAGAAAATCATCATTAGTATTACAAGCAACTATAACCGAGCCGAAGGCATTTTTACGATCCACCAAGTGGATCGAGCTACCACGAAAAAAGGGTGGGAAAATGCTCGCCGCGACGTTTTAACACGGGCGTGGAAATTTGACTCAGGCGGTTTCTACTGATTAAGTGAATTTAAAGGGTGTCCGAGAAAACCCTCCCTAATCTTCTACCGCCTTGGCCCTATTAACGACGGCGATCTATTGCGTTCATCTTTCGTCCAGGCAATTATAGACTCGTGCTTTTAAGCTGTACGCATAGAAGTAAAACTCCTATTTCTAGGGTAATGTTTGCCTCGTCAATGTACATTTAACAATCACATCCAAATAGGGTCTGCTGAATAAATCGAAAAAACTCTGGGGGGTGGGGAGGGACCGGAGGTGTGGTCGGGGTGGGGGGAAATTTTCGTACAGTAAAACTGACGGGTTAAATCAACTTTTTGGCAATCCCACACTCCCCACCCTCCCCACACTCCCCACCCTCCCCACACTCTGACTTTTTCAGCAAGCCCCAAATAGCACTGTCTTACCCCTCGTAGGACTGTTTAACTATTCGGTTTTAGAGCTGCGAACTGGCAAGCATTCCAAGGTAAGACTTTTGGCGCTTAAATGTAACGTAGTCCTCTAAGGACTTAGACTGGTCGGCAGCTCCGAATTAACGAGGCAGTGAGCCGCCGTCTCGTTACTAGCGGGGTGCTGACCCACTAAATGTTAGATTCTTTACATTTTATTTGAGAAGAAGATTATCCAGAGCGGGGACAGTCTAACAGTTTTATAAGCTAAATTAATCAAAGTTAAGTTTTGTTAAGAAAAAACTTAAACCCTTGACTTTTTTTCCGTTCTAGGTTGGTTAAGCTCATTGGTAAATAGGAACTCTAGAAAATTTTAATAATTGTAAAGATCTGATTTTAAGTAGGTAAACAGCACTATAATTTTTGATAACAACCCCTCAGACACCAACAGGGCCATCAAAAAATTATGAGCCGATGAGGTGACTGGGGAGTTGCGACCCAATTTGTTTTGGGAACGGTTGCCAAAACCAATGGGGTTAGTTTGGCCCCAAGCTGCTAGGTTAAGTAATGTAAATATTCCTTGCAGAAAATTCTGAGAATCGTTACAAAGGTTATCAGAAGCGAATATCAAACACGAAGAAAATTCGGGAATTTGGTAGCCCCGCAACTTTAGTTCGGGGCGGAAAAACGACACGCTTTTAACAAGCGTGATTTGTTAAAATTACAAGGGGTAAACGCCTACGCAATGAAGCATCCTAGTTCAGGTGAAATTCC
>CAZUCT010000362.1:0-5797 GCA_964619285.1 uncultured bacterium
GCAAACTACCTAGTTGGTTGAATCATAGTTATTTTTATGACACTACTGGGAAAGTCAGCACTGCTAAGATTTTGGAATATATTAACGACCCTCATCACGGCGGTTGAAACCGCCGTTCGTTTTTCCGCCCCGAACTAAAGTTACGGGGCTACCAAACTTTCGTCTTTTTTTCGTGTTTATTTAACAGCAAAACTAGGCAATGCAGAATGCTTTGTTTCTGCCAACCACGAATTAATTAGGACTTTAGCTGAAGAAACGAGAGAATTTGAGTGCTTGACACCTGAAGAATTTGTTAACTAAGTATTTGGAATAATTAAAGAAGCGATCGCCTCCCAATATAATTATGTAAGGTGCGCGGTGCGCACCTTACCAATTACAAAAAAATCCCTACCCTAAAGCGGATTATGACTGCCAATTTTCAAACCATCTGGATTATAAAGGTCGAGAGGAATGCCGGCATTATTACTAATAGCTTCCAGAGCAGTTTGTAAAACCTTCACATGATTTTCCAATTGCTCTTTACTCTTCTCATTATTATTCTTACTTAAAGCAGCCGCAGTATCCCGAAGTGTCTTAACATAATCCGCCGTTAACTGCACGCTAATCAAATCTTCAGTCACGCTGTACTTACAAACTAAAGGTTTGCCAGTGCAAGTTTTACTTAAATCTCGGCGAGCATCTTCCAAACTTTTTTGCTCTAAATATTTAGCCTCTGCTTGGGTTAATAAAATGCTGTAAGAACTAATTAGTGGCTTTGCTTTGAGATAAAAACTAGAATTAGTCGGTACCGCCCGGACAGAATTTAAAGCATTGCGCCAAGATTGAGCCGACTTATCCCACTTTTCTAGATCGTCAAAATCTCGAGCTTGTTTGGCAAAATTTAAAGCGCGATTGTAAGCATCTTTACCCTTATTTTCTAAGATTTTTTGTTCCCTGGCAGCTTTCAATTTAAGTTCGTATTGAACTGCTAAATTTTGAGCCTCTTGGTAAGCCATTGTATCGGCAGGAACTCTCGATATTTTCTCCAAAGCATTTTGCCAATCTTCTTCTGCTTTTTTCCAAGTTTCGGGAAATTGAGCGATAACTTCTCGGGTTTGGGCTAATTGAGCTTGTTGTTTGGCAGCGGTTAATTTTTCGTTAGCTTCAGCTTCCGCAGTCAATCGCCCTGTAATTCCTGTTAAATATTTGCGGTATTGGTTTAATTTGTTGTAGGCAAAAGGATAAGCTTTGCTTTCTTCTGGAACTACTTCTAAAAGAGCGATCGCCTCTTGCCATAAAGACTGCATTTTCACCCAATCTTGCAGCGGATGGGGAGGATTTTGACTCATATTAGATGCCGTCGCCCCTTTAGCTAAAGCCTTTCTAATCTTATCGAGACTGTCAATTTCATCTCGATTTTTTGAGAGTAAATGCCGCGCTTCCAGATAGCGAATAGACCAAAAAGGTATCTTTTCTAACAATTTAGAAGCCTGAGTAAATTCCTCTTGTGCCAGAGCAGGGGCCTGAGAATATTTAACATTTTCCAAAGCACTTCTTGCCTGTTGACTTAACTGTTTAGCCGTTGGCAATTCCTCGCATTTACCAATAACGCAGGGGCGAGTCATGGCATAAAAACTGCCCGCCGCAACTGCTACGGCTAAAAGTAAACTTGCTAATTGAAGGGTGGGAGCTAGGATGTTTGCTTGCCCTTCGCTTTCCTCTTCTTCTTCCTCGTCTAAATCTTCTACCAATTCCTCAGATAAATCCGACGATTTTTCTTCTTCTAGCCTTGTAGTTATTAACTCTAAATCTTCTAGTGCAAAAGGATTATCTAATTCATCGAGTAACTCCGCAGTAATCGTAATTGTCTCCCCAGAACTTGTCGATTTGCTTTCTGAATTAGAAACAGTTCCAGTTAACAAAGGAACTTTTTTCTCGTAAGGCGGAAGTTGTTCTTGGTAGTCAAAAGTCTCTAAAAGTTCCTCCAGATACTCATCATCAAAGGGGTTATCTAATTCTTCTATCAGTTCTGGAGTAATCTCGATTGTTTGTAAATTAGTAATAGAGGCATTATTTTTAGCTAAATTCTTAAGACTATCGTCAATTTCTAAGTCGTTCGAGTTAAATTGATAAGGCTGTTTTTGAGTAAAAAATGATTGATAAGCATAAGGGTATTTGTGTCCTGCCAACTTCAAACAAATTCCTACCTTTTTGGCAGACTCGGGTTTGCTTGCGAGAATAATTTGCTGCAAGTCGCTCAAAATTTGCTCCTGCTTGAGGTTAGCATCTTCGCTATGTTCGCAAGTCACCAGCAAAGTTCCTGCCTTAAAACTGCATTGAATATTGCAGGGGATTTCTTCCGAGCTCGTTTCTTCTAAACTCTGCTGTAAATCTCTTTCTAAAAGCTCGATATTACTATCTCTAATTGCTGTTTTCATTTTTTTTAATTCCCTAATATTAAACTTTTGCATGCATGGCTCTTACTTACTTCTTAACCCAAACCCAACTCGCGTTTGAGTAAATTAATAGACTCAGTACCGATGTAATTTTCAGAACAAACTACTTGAGGAGGACGGATAATATCTTCTCTGGCAGTTTGAACTGCAGCTTTGACAATCTCAAAACTAGCGCGATCGCAGACAATAGTCTTGGCAGAGCGAACCATAGCATTAATTTTGTAAGCTTCTGTAGCTTGGGCCGTCATCACCACAATTTCATCCCCTCGAATGCTGTGGACGATCACCTCCGTAGCCCTTAACAGACCAGAACTGAGACTGACGATACCGAAATAAGTACCCTTGGGCAGTTCTCGGACGAGCTTAATTTCCTGACTGTAGTCATAAATGTCAATGGGAATGACCCGAACGGACTTAGGAGCGGCTATTTCTTCAGCTTTTCCGATAAAATAGCGACTCGTAACGACAGTACCAGAAGGAACTAGCTCTATAGTTTTGCTCAACTCCTCCAGAGGTACCAACTGCACCGGAATATCCAGGGATTTTTCCAGCTCCTGGACCATCAACTCGCCGATGCCAATATCGTTAGCCGGGGCCGTCACCAAAACTCTAGCGCTGCAACGCAACCGCCAATCTATTTCAGCGAGGAACATTTCCCTCGCTTCGTTGAGGGTACAACCTTTGGAGAGAAGTTCGTCCAGACTGTGTTTGACTATTTGACTGGCATCTGGATATTTATCAAAGGTTGGAGATTTGAGCTTGGAACCTCCTTCATGTCCCAAGGCTTTAACGTAGATCCCCGAACCGGCGAGGGCTTCTACCAGTCCATTTTCTTCTAGTTGACGGTAAACTTTACTAATCGTGTTTCGGTGCAGGCCAGTTTGCATGGCTAGCTGTCTGGTACTGGGCAGTCTATGGCCCGGCGGATATTGTCGCGAGGCGATCGCGAAACGAATTTGATTAAAAAGTTGATTTGATGCCGGAATTTCACTATCTGGCTTAATCTGGAACTGAACCATTACCCACCTCCAATACTCGGCAAGAACTTTTTGGCCGAGAGTTTTTAAATTTTGACTAAATTTTGCCGCTTGTTGAATTAGTTTTGATAGACGCTTAAGATCGACTATACCCTCGCTCTTAATAGAATAAAATCATAGCTTACGAACTTTAAAAAGCGATAGCGATCGCCCGTTCGACCCCGGCCCAAGGACGTAGAAACAAGATTGTAGTTAATTGGACATTCAATAATGACAGATTTACAAATAAAAACGGCTCAAGTAAAAGTACCCAACGGCGATTTACAAATTTCCTCTTACTTAGCGGAACCTGTAGGAGATGGTCCATTTCCCGGAGTGGTTGTCATTCAAGAAATATTTGGGGTCAATGCCCACATCCGAGATGTGACGGAAAGGATCGCCAAGGAGGGTTATGTGGCGATCGCCCCGGCCATTTACCAACGTCAGGCCCCCGATTTTGAAGTTGGCTACACCGAAGAAGACCTCCAACTGGGCCGCAAATACAAGGAACAAACTAAAGCCTCGGAGTTATTAAGCGATGTCCAATCTGCGGTGGACTATCTCAAGGGTTTGTCTTCCGTTAAGAAAGACAGCTTTGGTTGCATCGGTTTTTGTTTTGGGGGCCATGTCACTTATTTGGCCGCTACTCTGCCGGATCTTAAGGCCGCTGCCTCTTTTTACGGGGCAGGTATAACGACTGGGACTCCTGGGGGCGGCCCGGCGACGATAACCCTCACGCCTAAAATTACTGGGACCATTTATTGCTTTTTTGGTACGGAGGACTCCCTAATTCCCAACGAGCAAACCGAGGAAATAGAGGCCGAATTAAAAAAACATCAGATTAACCATAAAGTATTTCGCTATCCTGCGGACCACGGTTTCTTTTGCGATCGCCGTGCCAGTTATAATGCCGAAGCTGCTGCAGATTCTTGGACTCATGTAAAAGAGCTTTTTAATAAAGAACTTAAAGCAGATTAAAAGCAAAAAAAACTGTAAAATTAGCTGTTAACGGTCAATTGTCAATTGTTAATTGTTAATGGCGAGTTAACGATTAACAATTAACAAAAAGCAGAGATATTTTGGACAAAACTAAAATAAAATTGCTATATTAAAGTAACTCAGTATTTTTTTCAATCCTTATGGTTTCTAAATCAACGAGCTCTCAAGCAGCCGACCAGTCCTTTACGATGGAAGACTTCGCCCAAGCCCTAGAAGAACACAGTTACGATTTTAGTAAAGGGCAGGTGGTTAGTGGCAAAGTTCACAGCCACGAATCTGAAGGAGCTTATATTGAGATCGGAGGCAAGTCTTTAGCCTTAGTTCCATTGCAAGAGGCTTTTGTGGGAGAAATTGGCGAACTTTCTGAAGTATTGCCCTTGCAAGAAGAACGCAATTTCTTAATTATCCGAGAACAAAATCAAGATGGGGAAATTTTGCTTTCGGTGCGCCAGTTAGAAATTAAAAAAGTCTGGGACAAACTGATAGAAGTAGAGAAAGAAGGTCAATCTTTCCCAGTAAGGGTGACGGGTACGAATAAAGGTGGCGTGACGGTAAACATAGAATCGATGCGCGGTTTTGTGCCGAGGTCTCATTTACTACAAAAGGACAATTTAGAATCTCTGGTAGGAGAATTATTGACGGTTAATTTCTTGGAATTAGATCGCGATCGCAATAAAATCGTACTTTCCCAACGTCTGGCTACTCAATCTGCTGGTTTCAGCGAATTACAAATAGGTCAATTAGTAGAAGGTAAAGTATCTAGCATCAAGCCTTTTGGTATCTTTGTCGATTTAGATAATGGCATCACCGGCTTACTTCACATTACCCAAGTCAGTCAAAAACGAGTTGAATCTCTTTCAGATTTGTTTGCTGGAACTAAATTTGTGAAAGCGATGATTGTTGATTTAGAAGAAGGTCGCAAGCGCATTTCTTTATCCACTCGCGTTCTGGAAAATTACCCGGGAGAAATGCTCGAAAACGTTGAGGCGGTAATAGAATCGGCAGAATCTCGGGCAGAACGGGCTAGAAAGGGTTTGTTGCAGTTGCAGTAAATTTTTAGGAAGACTGCCAAAGATTAAGAAACCCGGTTTTTTGAAAAACAATTAAGAAACCCGGTTTTTTCAACAATACCTTCGCCAAAGTAAAAAAATACCATTCGTAGGTTGGGTGGAGCGACAGCGCAACCCAACAAAATCGTTGGGTTCCACTGCGTGGAGCCCGACCTACGAGAAAAAGGCGAAGCTATTGTTCAAAAAACCGGGTTTCTGGAACGACAGAGAGTTAAAGAGAGCTTGATACTCTGCGTGCTAAAGCAGCGCAGATTCTTAATTCATCCAAAACTGAACT
>CAZUCT010000363.1:0-5765 GCA_964619285.1 uncultured bacterium
GTTTCTGGGCACCCTATCTAATTAAAAAACCCGGTTTTTTGCCCACCGGGTTTCTCGGCACCCTATCTAATTAAAAAACCCGGTTTTTTGCCCACCGGGTTTCTCGGCACCCTATCTAATTAAAAAACCCGGTTTTTTGCCCACCGGGTTTCTGGGCACCCTATCTAATTAAAAAACCCGGTTTTTTGCCCACCGGGTTTCTGAGATACCAAAAAACTATTCAATCGCTGAAGCGATTACTACGAACAAAGGAATCGCTGAAGCGATTACTACGAACAAATAATGAATTTACCAACAGATAAAACTTACATCTATTTACACGGTTTCGCCTCCAGTCCTCAATCTGCTAAGGCAAAATATATCAAAAATCGCTTTTCTTCCCTTAAGATTAACCTCAAAATACCCGACTTAAATAGAGGAGATTTCTCCCATTTAACATTAACTCGACAGCTACAACAAGTCACCGCCGAAATAAATACTTCCCCTTATCCAGTAATTCTAATTGGTTCCAGTTTTGGCGGTTTAACCTCAACTTTTTTAGCAGAAAATAACTCAAAAGTTGAGAAATTAATTTTATTAGCCCCCGCCTTTAAATTCCTTTCTCATTGGTTGCCAACCTTGGGAGAACAACAGTTAAAAAAATGGCAGTCGGAAGGAACTTTGCCAATTTATCATTACGCTAAAAATGACTATTTGCCCTTAAATTATGATTTTGTAACAGACCTCGAAAAATACGACGAAGAGAAATTAGAGCGATGTTGCATCCGCAACGCTTCGCGAACGCTTCCCACCCTCATCCTACACGGTTGCCGCGACGAAGTAATTCCCATTCAAGCCAGCAGAGACTTTGCCGCCAACCGTCCTTGGGTACAATTCATAGCCCTAGATAGCGACCACAGTTTGGGCAATGTCATGGCAGAAACTTGGCAGTTAGTAGTAAGCACTTTAGTGCTTTTCAGTTAGCTATTTTAAAGCACTAAAGTGCTTACTACTAACTTAAACATTTGGCTTAAGATATTTAATCCAATAAGCCGCCGTTACTCCCCAAACAGCATTAAATAAAATTACAAACAGCGGCGTTAACAAACCCAAATCTAAACCCAAAAATCCCTTTTGAGCTTTAAATGGAAACACAACTAATAATTGTACCAAAGTCGGCCCCAAACTTAATAAAAGACCCTTAATTAAGAGGCGATTTTTCAGAACGGGAATCAAAAACAGAACTCCCCACAAACCGCCCCAAACAATTCGGGGATAAAGCCATTCGGGAGTTAGTGGGGGGGCGATACTAACTCCGAATATTTTGGTAATGCTCAACAACCCAAAAAGCCAAACTGCCAAACTGTTAGTTAAACCACCCAAACAACCAGCGGAGAAAAATAAAGTTAATTTTTTAGCTATTTTTTTCATTTTTAGTAATTAACAGTTACCGGAAAGCCTTCATATTTATTTTTTTAGAACTTTGACAAGACTCGAATAGGGACTGCTATAACATCAGATATCTAAATTTCTGGGAGGGCGAATGCGATTCAACTTTTCCAGCGCCCATTTAGCAGTTTCCCTAACTTTATCGTCAGGGTCGTCAATAGCATATTGTAAAATATTGGTAACTGAAATAACTACCTCATAAACATCAGTCAAATCCCGAATCGCATTTATTCTTACTTCTTTATTATCGTTTTGCAGCGACAGCGACAAAGCGCGAACCATCGGTTTTAAAGTTTTATTGCCAATTTGCGACAAACTAGCTAAAATCATACTTTGCTGCTTCGAGTCAGAATCTCTCAACAAATTAACCAAAGGTTCGATCGCCCGAGAATCTCCCTTCTCCCCCAGTTGCCAAATTGCATTTTGCCGACTTTCTGGATTGCTGTTTTGTAATTGTTCGATTAATTCTTCGACAACATTTACTGGAGGTGCGGGTGGCGCTTCTTTGCTTAATTCAATCTCTGCTCTATGACTATCCGTCGGTTGGCGATCGCTCTTCTGGGAAACCCCCCCAACAGTATCCTCAATCTCCTCTTGGGGGCGATCGCTCATCTCGGGCGACACTGCCGGAGTCGAAGTTTCCCATGCCTTATAGGAATCTTCCTCTTGCAATTGAGTTTGTCTTTCCGTCTCTACTTCTATATCTGGGGAAGATTGCAAGACAGTTGGCATCGTGCCATTATTATCGTTTTCCTTTTGGTAGGTAGGTTGGTGGGGCATCTCCTTGGAAATATCCTCCCATGTTTCCACAACAACTTCCTGCTTTGCCAGAGGAGAAATTTTTGGTCGAGGTGGAATTACAGATTTATCCGGCACCCCCGCAGCATGAGGAAAATTTGTCTTGCTTTGAAAAACCGATTCGGTTGCCTCGAAGTAAGGTTGTTGTTCTTCTATATCTGGGGGAATCTCTGGTTGGGGCGATCGCTCTAAGTTCTCTTCTTCTGGCGGATAATCTGCTTCTTCGTCTTCCGGTTGACTGTCATCAAACAGTTTCAGGAGGATAAAGACTGCCATCCCCGTTATTAAAACGGACATTAAGCTTAAGGCTAACAGAGTTTTGCGGCCCCTTAGCAAGCGCAGTACCAACCGCACCGGTTTAGGTACGTTAGAATCGGCCTTTTTTTCTTTCTTTTTCTCTGTCTCTTCAGCGGCCTTCGAGTCATTAGCTTGGGCCAATTCTAAGGCCATTAGTTTTTGGCCAGTATTGACCCTTGGCGATCGCGATCGCTCTGTTGGAGAGGAGGGAGTTAGGGGGCCTGATGTTTGGCCATGATAGACAGAACTTCTGCCGGGGGAGGGAGAAAGGCCCAGGACAGTCAGCCATACTATTATTAATAAAGTGGAGCGGTATTGCGCCATTATGAGTCAACGGAATTTAACAGAAGCCAGCAGCTCGACAGCCACTAAGTTTAAGCTAGCTTAATCCTAGCTGTTACCAGCTTCAATTGTCTTGATTAAGTAAAATTTCGCAGTCCGATGCCCCTTCATTAACAGAAAAAGGAGTTTAACGAAAAACCTTCGTAACTCCTTTTACATATTTATTAGTTTATTTATTAGTTTAATCCAAATGCGGATGGCGAGACTCGAACTCGCAAGGCAAAGCCACACGCCCCTCAAACGTGCGCGTATACCAATTCCGCCACATCCGCTCGATCGGGAAAACCTTAGTATTTAGCTGCTGATGGCCAGCAACTTCTAAAATTTTCACTGACAATAAATTATCCTAGCACAGTTGTTCGCCGAACGACAACAAAAATTTTTTGGGCATCAAATTTTTGAGTTGTCTGGCCCTCAATGTTGGCCCAATTCTTTGTAGGTTGGGTGGAACGCAGTGGAACCCAACATCGAAAGTTGGGTTCCGCTTCGCTTCACTTTCTGGAACAATTAACAATTTACAATTGACAAAAATCGTTACATTCTTGGCTTTCTTCAAAATTGGGATGCACCCATACTTGACTGGTTCTTTAGTAATTGAAAACTTACCCCTCAAATTAATAGTTATTGACTTAAAAACAAAGGAGGTCAAAGAATGGATACCAAAAAAAACCACCGAGAAATAGTAAAAGAAATAATTTTAAAATACGCTCAATTTCGTCCTTCCCACGGCCAAATTAGACTAGATACTGTGTTTGATGAAAAAAGCGATCGCTATGCCTTAATGCAAGTAGGTTGGAATGGGGAAAAACGAGTTAGAGGCAACCTAATTTATATTACTTTAGATGCAGAAAAAGTTTACTAGAATACGACGGCATCGAAGGGGGAATTACTCAAGATTTAATTAATAATGGCATCGCGCCAGAGCAAATTATTCTCTCCTTTTTGCCAGAAATACCCATAGCTTCTTAAAGAGGAAAACTCGGTTTTTCAGTATCTCAGAAACCCGGTTTTTTCAAAAAACCGGGTTTCTTTGCAGCCTATCCAGTCAAAAAAAGCATCTAACAAAAAACGACTTATTTGGCAAACCGTTCTAACAGTTGCTCCTTAGAAGCAGCCAACAACAGAGAAGTTAGCTCGTCCTGGGGCAACTCCAACATCGGTTCGACAAGAGCCGAAAGTTCCTCATCTATAGAACCAAAGCGGACTTTAAAGAAACTTTGAATCATTTGCCGCCTGTTTTCCTGGCGGCCTTCTTGGATGCCTTCCTGGCGGCCTTGTTCTAAAGTGTCCTCCCGCCAACGCAAATAAACTGGTGATAATTTCATAAGCAACTCCCGGTCTTCTTGGGTGACATCATCTTTTACTTCTATTGTGACGTGCCAACTCGCCAATAGCTCTGCTAAATTTTGTCTTAATGGATGGCCTATAGGCAGGGCTTCCAATTCTAAAATCGCTCGTTCTTGAGTTTTGCCTTTACCCAAAACCCTAAGCCAGAGAGTATCCTGGTTAACGGGCAATTGATTAATCGCCACTAAGGCAGTTCCCTGGTACTCTGGCAAGAAATAAATTCCTTTAGGCCATTTACCCGTCGTATCTTCCTTGCTAGCAAAACCATTTGTTAGCCTTGCGGAACAAGAGGGGGACAAAATCCACAACAGAGGCCACTCGGCCTCGGTATAAGAAGTCTTTTCCCGTCTGGCTTTGCGTTTTTGCTCGTTAATGACGGAATTGAGCTTGGCCTGACAGTCGAGAACTTCAGATCGCTCTGGTTGGTTGCGAAATGGTTCGTACAAGGATGCCGTCGCTGCCATTTTCCCCAAGACTCCCAAAATTTGAGGGTTGGTCGGCGGTGGCTTGGCGGGTACGAATTGTACATCTATCGAACGAGTCTCGCTGGCAACGTCGCGGCTAGTCTCAACTTGACCTAAGAGGCTTAATAGTTCTTGCAAGTATTGTTTGGCGAATTGGTCGTGAGGGGTTCTGGTCATTTTTGTCTGAATGCACTATTTCGCGATAGTTAAAAAACCATCGTAAGATAAATTAACCCTTTTTGTCATTGCGAGCGACAGCGAAGCAATCTCAAACGTCTAAAGCAAGGTTCATCTTATATAAGTCCTGTTAATCAAAGATAAAGGGCTCATTTGATTTTCCACAAATGGTTTAGGATTGCTATATTCTCAGAAAACTCGCCTTTTCTGTATCTCAGAAACCCGGTTTTTTGAAAAAACCGGGTTTCTGATTTCTGGGATGCCGCAAAACCGAGTTTTCCGAGAATACACAGGGGGACTCTCTGGCAACGAATCACTGGCCCCCGATTTATTAGAAAAAAAAATGAGGAACACCCTGGGTAATAAAAGGTCTTGGCTTCTAGGGGTTCGTCTTGGGCAATACCTTCGCCAAAATAAAAATACTGCTTTTTGTAGGTCGGGCTCCACGCAGTGGAACCCAACATTTGCGTTGGGTTCCGTTTCGCGCGCGCCCTACCTACAAGAAAATGGCGAAGGTATTCTTGGGGCAAGTCGGTTTTGTAAAAAAAGCGACTATTTTAGATTTTGGCGATAGGCGATCGCTTGCTATTATTTGTTACCAAATTTGTTGCTTTCAACCTTCGCTAAATAATTAATTATTTTTTAAGTATCATACTAGCGCTCCTGTGTTAATAATTTGTCAATTTTTTTTAAGACAAGAACTTCTTGTTGTTATTTGTTGACTTGACAAACCATAGAGGAGCGTTATAGTAAAAAAAAAGGCGATCGCTAGATCGCTTTTCAGGGTAGGTTGGGTATAATAATAAAAGCAAAGAATCTGTCTCGTACATTAAACGAGATTAATATTTTTTTCGTTGTTACGAAAGAAGTTCGAGAGTTTGAAAGCCACGTCACTTTAGTGCGTGGATGAAA
>CAZUCT010000364.1:0-5752 GCA_964619285.1 uncultured bacterium
AATCGCTTTAGCGATTCCTTGAATAATATAGCAATCCGTAGTTCGTAGTAATCGCTTTAGCGATTCCTTGAATAATATAGCAATCCGTAGTTCGTAGTAATCGCTTTAGCGATTCCTTGAATAATATAGCAATCCGTAGTTCGTAGTAATCGCTTTAGCGATTCCTTGAATAATATAGCAATCCGTACTTAGGCGATCGCCTAAGTCTATATATTTTAGTTCCTCTCTTGCCCAATGTCATTTTTTTCGACAATCCTCATCAAATCGGTGCTTTATCCTAACACAAACCATTCAGAATGGGGAACAATAGAAAGCTTCAAAAATGTTAACTTTTTTTAAGATAATGGTTAACTTTTTTGAAGCCTTACCCTCAAATCTTTACTGTGCCAACCTTCGAGATTGTTAAGAAATATGCGAGTAATGCATAGCTTAAAAAGGGGGACTTTGAAAGCAGCTTTTGTAGGTCGGGCTCCGCTACGCGGAGCCCAACAAATCTATTTTTCATTAGACCTCTTGCAAAAGTAAAAATTAAATCTTTTTGGGACTACTTTTCTTCAAAATCTATCCCTCAGTTAAGCGTTAAGAGTTAAGAGTTCCCGACAACTGCGGCGAAGTCTATTTAAGATATGATGAAAGCGATCGCTAATTATTTCGATTTCCCTTGAGGTTGATTTTAATGGAGGCGATCGCTCTTTGTTAAAAACAACAAGTATTAGCTATCGCTTTAGCGATTGCTGCGAACTATCGCTTTAGCGATTGCTGCGAACTACTTTTCCGTGTTATAATCAAAGAAAATTACACAAATTTTAGATTATGGTTCAAGAATTAATTGATTTAAAACAAAGCATTATCGAAGGCCGATATGATGACGCTTTAGCTCTAGTTGATGAATGGGAATTGATGAGTAAAGAACAAATTTTACAAAAAATTGAAAGCTTTTTAGTTAGGTTGCTGGTGCATTTAATTAAAAATCAAGTCGAACGGCGCTTAACGAATTGTTGGGCGGCATCAATTCGAGATTCGGTTTTAAAAATTCAGCGGTTGAATCTTAAGGCGAATAAAACTTCTTATTACATCAATGTCGATGAGTGGGAGCGGGATTTAGAAAATGCTTTTAAGGATGCTGTTTTTGAAGCTAGCGTGGAAGTTAAAAAGGGTATTTATAAGCCCAATCAATTGTACGAAGTTACCGATAAAGTTTGGGTTTTGGGTGCGGCGAAAAGATTGATAAGTTTGACTTACAATTATTCTAAAGAAGATTGGCGAGATGTTATTAACGATGAGTTTTGCAAGTTGCCTGGGGGCGAGGATTGGAATTTTTAAATCGCGCTCATCGATGGCTACGATTGACAAAGAGCATCAAGAAAATTACCCACAATTTTAGCTGTGTTGCTCTACTACTTCGTTAACGAAAAAAATCGGCGTGTAAAATAAAGTAAAGCCCGTCCCAGTCTGAGACAGCAACCGCCCCAAAGCTAAAATCCAAACTCAGGCATTGACTTGGGGCAACCATTCAGGTAAATTACTTTTTGACATTTTGCTAATTGTTAATTGCTAATTGCCAATTGTTAATTGTTAATTGCGTTCTTCCCATTCCCCATTTCCAATTCCCAATTCCCAATTCCCCATTGAATATGATTAGTTATTTAAAAGGAACCGCTGTCGATGTCCGCAAAACCAGCGCCCATCGAGTTACTTTAATTTTAGAAGTAAATCAAATTGGTTACGAAGTACAAATTTTGCCCCGCATCGCCCAAGAGTTACAGTTGGGAGAAGAAACCCAAATCTTTACTCACCAGCAAGTCCGCGAAGACCAAATGACCCTTTATGGTTTTGCCAAGGTTGCCGAAAGAGACTTATTTCGCCAGTTGATAAGCGTTAGCGGTATCGGGGCCCAGTTGGCGATCGCTCTTTTGGATACCCTAGAATTACCGGAGTTAGTCCAAGCGATCGTCGGCGGCAATACCCGCGTCTTAGCAAAAACTCCCGGCGTCGGCCCCAAAACCGCCCAGAGAATCTCTTTAGAGTTAAAAACCAAATTAGCCGAGTGGCGCGAAAATGTTGGTTTGACAAAATCCGTTCCCGCCGGCGTTTCCCCAAAAATTACCGAAGAAGTAGAAATGACTCTGTTAGCTTTGGGTTATACTGCCGCCGAAGTGATGCAGGCGTTGCAAGTCCTCGGCAAGGATGCTAAAATGTCCGGCAATAGTAACGTCGATGATTGGATTCGAGAGGCGATCGCTTGTTTGACCAATTAACAATTAACAATTAACAATTAGGGCTTGCTGAAACATCCAAAAAGATGACTATTTTGGTAATTGATAATAGGTAATAAATTTACAGATAAAAGTATATAAACAATTTTAGAGGTCGTTTTGTAAAAAACTTAAAAACTGCTAAGAACCCAATTCCCCATTCGCCATTCCCAAAAATATTTTTTTTGAGTACTCGTCACTCGTTATGAGTATGAGTATGAAAAAATAAATTGAGATAATTGAGATGCAGGGACACCAAAACTGAAATTGAGGTGTGGTAGCATTTAAGATTGTGGTATTATTAACAAATAAAGGACTGTTTATGACACTAACCCAAGAGCGCAAACAAGAAATTATGGGCGAATACCAAACCCATGAAACCGATACCGGATCGACAGAAGTTCAGGTGGCCTTACTAACAGAAAAGATTAACCAACTAAGCGCCCACTTAAGAGTTCACAAACAAGATTATTCTTGCCAAAGAGGACTAATGCGGAGTATCGGACGCCGCAAACGTCTGCTAGGATACCTTCAGAAAGAAGATTCAGAACGTTACAAATCTTTAATTAGCCGTCTCGGTATTAGAGGCTAAACTGTTTATGTCCAAAGAACCACCCCGCCAAGGAATACCCTTCGAGCGGCCTAAAAATCAGAAAAAACCGACCAAAACAAAAGCTAAAAAGCCGTCCTCCCCGCCCGTAGCGGTGACTGCTGGCGAGGAAAAAAAAGAGCCGAAAAAGCTCTCCAAGGAGGATAAGGCCATTCCCGAAGCGGTCAGCCGTCGCATGGTAAGCCGCATGGTCCTCCTATCGGGCATTCCCCTCTTAATGGCCTTGTTTACCTTCGTTGGCAGTTATTTTATTATCGCCAACGAAGTATTTCCCCTGCCCAACCAAGCTGTGCTTATCGTTAGCTTATGCTTTTTTGGCTTGAGCGTTATCGGTGTGAGTTACGGCATTTTCTCAGCTTCCTGGGAAGAAGAAATTACTGGCAGTCTCTTAGGCTGGCAGGAATTTACTGTCAATTTCGGACGCACCACAGAAGCTTGGCGTTCCGCCAAAAAAAATAAATAGGTAATTAACAATTAACAATTAATAATTAACAACTAATAATTATTAATTGTTAATTGCCATTAACTAACAGTAGAAAAATAAGAAGGTCAAACATGATTATAGTAATGAAAGTCGGGGCTCCAGAACCCGCAATTAATAGTCTTTGCGACGAACTTCAAAGTAACTGGCAGCTAACCCCGGAAAAAATTGTCGGGCGTTACAAAGTAGTAATTGGTTTGGTGGGAGATACTGCGGACCTAGAGCCCTTGCAGCTACAAGAAATGAACCCGTGGATCGAGCAAGTCCTGCGGGTAGAACGTCCTTATAAGCGGGCCAGTATCGAATTTCGTAACGGGGAAGCTGGGGAAGTCATAGTCCCAACTCCTAACGGGCCCGTTCCTTTTGGCTTGCATCATCCATTAGTAGTTATCGCTGGCCCCTGTTCGGTGGAAAACGAGGAAATGATTGTGGAAACTGCCCGCCGAGTCAAAGCTGCTGGGGCGAAGTTTCTCCGTGGAGGGGCCTATAAGCCTCGGACTTCTCCCTACTCTTTCCAAGGACACGGGGAAAGTGCCCTGGACTTGTTGGCCGCTGCTAAGGAAGAGACCGGTTTGGGGATTATTACAGAATTAATGGATGCGGCGGATCTGCCGAAGTTGGCAGAGGTGGCCGATATCATTCAGATCGGGGCCCGCAATATGCAAAATTTCCCCCTGTTGAAGAAGGTGGGGGCTCAAGATAAGCCAGTTTTCCTCAAGCGAGGAATGTCGGCGACTATCGAAGAATGGCTGATGGCGGCGGAGTACGTTCTGGCAGGGGGCAACCCAAATGTAATTTTGTGCGAGCGCGGCATTCGTAGTTTCGATCGCCAGTACGCCCGCAATACTTTAGACCTATCGGCTATACCGGTGTTGCGATCGCTCACTCACTTACCAATTACCATAGATCCGAGTCACGGTACGGGTTGGGCAGAATACGTTCCGGCTATGGCGATGGCAGCGATCGCTGCCGGAACTGATGCTTTGATGATCGAGGTGCATCCAAATCCTACTAAGGCTCTTTCGGACGGCCCTCAATCTCTGACTCCCGATCGCTTCGATGGCCTGATGCCAGAAATGGCGGTTATTGCTAAAGCGGTCAATCGCTGGGAAGAACCAGTTCCCGCTCTTGTTTAATTAGTTTGGGAATGGGTTTCAAAGCCCCATTCGGGCCGAACCCTATTCCCTACCAAGAATAGATTTTATTTCCTGCTCTACGTCTTTAAGTAACTTATCCAGAATCGGCAAATTATCTAACTTACTCCTGGGTACTAGGCGAGTGCGATCGCGAATTTGATTTACTTTATTCTGCAACTGCTCTGCCAAACCCAAAGCATCCCGACTTAAATGAGATAACTGTTGCTGTTGGTAAAACCTCAAAGCAGCTCCGCGCAATACCTGTAAGGTCGCTTCTTCGCCCCTATTTCCCGGCATCACCCGCAAGCGCAACAACAATTCGTTCCCCTCGTACATCCGTTCCATTTCCACCTGTTGGGGTTTTTCAACTGGAGTTAAAGGCATTTTGGTCAGCAACTTTAACTCGTTTATCACTTCATCAAATTTGCTCGCCTCCAGTTCTTCTACCACCGACTGTAGAATTCCATCTTGACTGCACAGAATATTCCCACCAGATTCGTGCCGTTCGAAATAAAGGCGACCAATTCCTCCTAAAAGGACTCTAGCTAGCAATTCCTCTAATAACTGTTTCGGTTCTAAGCCTACCAAAACCTCCACAGAACTTGACAAATGAACCGCTTCTAGCTCTAACTCTGGGGTTGTTTTCGGTTGGGGAGGCTTGGGCAAATCGGTCGGTTTGCGTTGAGCATTAGGCCATCGCTCTTTTGCCTGTGGAGGCCGAGCTAATAACTCTTCTGATTTAACTGTCGGACTTGCGGGAACTGCTTTTCCTTTCTCTTTATTTCCTGCCTTGGAATTGGAGATTTGGGTCGGCGGGTTCGACTTATTCTGACCTTTATGGTATAGATAAGCTGACAGTACCGAACGTTGAGTCTCGCAAGAAATCTCCTCCGTTGCTAAAGAGCAATTCAAATAAGCTAACATTCGACGAGCATAATCCACCCCCGAAGCATCTTGGGGATCGACTACCCCCAACCTCAGCAAACTACCCTCTATTGATAAAGGTAAAATTTGATGGTACAGGCAAGCTTCAAATGGTAGGAGACTGTCAATAAGTGAAAAAATTGCTTCGTAATTCATTTGACTTGCCCGTTCGACTTTCTCTCTGACTAACATTGACTGATGGTGTTTATTTACTAAAATAAATACAGCATACTAATTTCACCAGATGCACCAACAGATAGCGAGGCTGCTGTACAATACCTACACAATTCCGGCAAAACCTGGTAAAACCTGGCAATGTCAGTTTTGCGGCTTGCTGGAAAGCTTC
>CAZUCT010000365.1:0-5752 GCA_964619285.1 uncultured bacterium
TTCATCCATGCTTTAAAAAAACATGGCTTTCAAGCTCTCGTCCTTTTTTCGTAAATCGCGAATTAAGATTATGTCCATAACATCACGAAGTTTGCAAAAGCTCCTCCGGGAGAATATCTCGGGGGAAAAACCCCTCAGCGTTGACCCCGAAAAGGCCAAAGAACTGTCAGAAGACTTGTTGGCCCGAGTTGAGCCGATCGCTGGCGCCAAGCGGAACGATAACTGTTACTGTTTCCATCGTTCCCAAGGGGTGCCAAGCACAAACCAACCCCCCACCAACACCCTCTGTTGTTGCGTTCTGCTGGAAGAACCAAGCGATCGCTGGTATCGAAATGGAACCCATTTACATTTGCTCAGGAGTTCGGAGGAACAGCTCTGGGTAGAATTAGGGTTCCAGCGATCGCCCGCCCCCCTTTCAGACATTGATGAGGTGGTGGCCCTGGTCCAAGCATTTTTACAGCGGGTGGAGCGGCAAAAAGCACAAGCTGCCAAGCGCAAAAAACAGAAGGACTTAAAAATAGAAGCTATCCTGGCTCAGGTGCGTAAAATTGCCAAAGAAGATAAATTTGACTTTGCCACCGAAGTCGATACTATTAAGCTCAAGCTGATTATTCGCCTGTCTGACAACGACTACTTTGCTATTTTAATTCCCTTTAGCCAGTTCAAGGAGGTACTGCCCAAATTGCGAACCGCAATTCAGGCTCTCCGCGAGACTTACAACACCGGCGTTCGCTTTAAAACCCATATCAAGCGGGGCTATCGCCGCTCTGACTGGATTCGTCACGAGGATTTGTAGTAAAATCAATTAACAATTAACAATGTACAATTAATAATTTGTGTCAAAAATATTCTTGACCAATAAATCTGTAGGGGCAAAGCCTTCGGGGGTTAGCAGTATTAAAAACCAATTAAGATTGATGTCCGAATGCTTTGCCCCATCCTCGCGTTTAACTTTATTTACTTTTTGATTGTTCGTAACCCATTTAGGATTGCTATAAATCCTCAATGATTTGTAACCATTTTAAAGTACAGAAAATTAAACGATGGGTGGGGGCAAAGCATTCGGACATCAAAATCAATGTGTTTTCTCAAAAATTAACGCCCGAATGCTTTGCCCCTACAGTTTTATTTGTGCGAAAAAATTTGACGCGAAATTTCTTAACTTTTGCCTCTTGCCTCTTGCTTTTTGCCTACTTCTGCAAGAAGTCTATTATTAAATGATTCGTATTGATGCTCGCGAACTCTATCTAGTTCTAGAACTGACCCCACCGGAGCAAAACATCCTCCTGGTGGGCAAACATGGTATTGGCAAATCAGAAATTATTAGCGATTTCTACAGTCAGGGCCAGAACCTCCCCGTTATCCCCTTCTTTTTGGGTCAGATGAGCGATCCGGGGGATTTGATTGGCCTGCTCCATAAAGATGAGACGACGGGCCGTTCGGTTTTTTTACCCCCCTACTGGTGGCCCGAAACCGATCGCCCGGTGGTCCTATTTCTGGACGAGCTTAACCGGGCCCGCCCCGAAATTTTGCAGGCGGTTCAAGACCTAGCCCTCAACAAAACCTTAGCAGGTAAGCGCCTACCCCCTGGCAGTATTGTCATTGCTGCGGTCAATTCTGGGGAGGAATATCAACTGACGGAACTAGATCCGGCCCTGGTGTCGCGGTTCAATCTCTACGAGTTCGTGCCGACGGTAGAAGATTGGCTCCTCTGGGCTGCCGATCGGGATATCGATTCCCGGGTGCTGACATTTATCCAACAGCATCCAGAGCATCTTGACGGTGATAATCCCGATGCGGATGCGGCGATCGCTACCGCAGGTCTCATCAAAACTCCCGATCGCCGCGCTTGGGTCAAAGTCGCGGATTTTGTTCGCCACCATACAAAGTTGGAGGAGATTCACTTTAAATTGATTGCCGGTATGGTGGGGACTCGGGCTAGTATCGCCTTTCGCCAAAGCCTCGCTACCCAACGAGGTCTGAGTCCCGAGCAACTCCTGTTGCAATATTCTAAGCATTCCAAACAGCTAAAAGACTTGGAGATCCAGGATTTTGCCAGTTTGAACGAACGGGTTTTACTCTGGCTCAATGCCGGGCGTTGCCCGGAAAGTAAAGCGGATAATGCCCGGAAGAATCTGTTAAAATACCTCCAGTATCTCCGTAAGGCTAAACAACAGGAGGCGATCGCCCATTTTTCCTCTCTGGTTCAGAGCCCCAAATTTGGCGATGCGATGGGGTTTGTTGCTGAATCGATAGATCTGATTGATTTCTTATCGGAGTATTTGGAGGCGATCGAAGTGTAAACCGCCGATTACCCATTACCCATTCTTACTGTATTACGAGGAGACGAAAATGGCTCAACCTAAAAAAGAACTCCAAGTAAAAATGACTTACGACTTTACGGTTAAGATTCTTTCAGGTTCGTTAACAGGCCGTCAATTTACGGGCTTTTTTACCTACAACCCCTCAACCCTGCAAGGCGAAGGAGAAGAGACTATTCTGGCTGAGGAAGTTAAATTTAATTATTTGAGCCAATATACTCGTCAGAAGCAACACGCTCGCCTTGCGTTCAAAAATGGAACATTTCAGAGAATGATTTGGGTGGATGGGAAAAAAACTGAACGATTTGGCTTTAATGCAGGGTTTAATCGATGGCAGTTTGGCCGCCCTAGTGAGAATTTTATCAGACAAGGACAAGACTATTTTGGCTATTTGAATCCTAGAACTTTTGTTGATGGCGCAGGAATTGTCAGCTATACATTACGAGAGCCAGTTTTCTCGATCGATTCTCGTTCCGAGACGGTGCGCGAACGCAATTCTCCAAAATTACCCGAACAAACAGAAGAATTGGAAACTGTAACAGAAGCCACCAGTGGGGTTTTATTACGCTGTGAGAAGATTTCAGGAAAATTGCGAATCCGGGTGATTTCTGAGGGATATAATCCAGAATTAAATGTGCAGTTTCCTCGCAGTTTGCGGGAAGAGGGGGCGACTTATGTAGTGGATGAGGTGGAATTGGTCAGCGATCGCAAATTTTACCGTCCTTTGGGCAAAATTCGCCGCCTTGTGTTACCGAAAAAGCTGCCCCTGGTCAAAGCAACGGGATCTTGGCAGGATTTAGAAACGACGACTGCAACTCTAACCACACCCCTATCATTCGATGAATTTGTGGACTGGTATCCAGAAAACGCGACGGATAAATACGAACTACGCAATGGAGCAATAGTAAAAAGACCTCTAGGAACTGGAGAACATTCTGCTGTTATCGGTTTTTTAACCATAAAACTGGGAATTCAAATCGAGCGTTACGAATTACCTTATGCCATTCCGGGGGATTGCTTGCTGAAACCGATCGATGACGAATCCGGCTACCAACCTGACATTGTATGTCTCAATAAAGCGCAACTGGCATCCGAACCCCGTTGGCAGAAAAAATCGATTATTACTAAGGGAGATTCCGTGCGTCTGGTTATAGAGGTTGTCAGTACAAACTGGCAAGATGATTATCTGAGGAAAGTCGGGGACTACGAACTGATGGGGATACCCGAATATTGGATTGTAGATTATCTGGGTTTAGGCGGTCGGCGGTTTATCGGTAATCCCAAACAACCGACTCTCTCTGTTTACCAAATGGTGGATGGGGAGTATCAGGTCACGCTGTTTACCGGAAACGAGAGGATTGAGTCTTTGGCTTTCTCAGAATTGCAACTGAGCGCCGCAGAGATTTTTGCCGCCAAAACTATTTGATTCAAACGCGATATGAAAACGAAACCGATCGCCCGTCACCGCATTGCCCGGATTGTGGAAAAGTGGCTCCTCGTCGAGCCCCTGTTGCTCGCTGTCTGGACCAGTCACGCCTTAGTCTCCGAGCCCCGCATTCAAACCATTCGGGTTCGACAGGGCCGGATTGAGTATAACCCAGATTTTATCGGGCAGTTGAGCGATCGCCACCTGGAAGCAACCCTGCGCTTTGAAGCTCTGCGGATTCTTCTGAAACACCCCTACAGTCGCCGCCAGGCTCATTCGGCGATTAGCTATGCTGCCAGCAATTTAACGCTCCAGGAATATTTGCAAACCGAACTGCCATTTCCTCGGGCGCGAGCTCTCTTTGGCGATCGCAGCTACGACCGACAATTTTTCGAGTTTTACTACCACAAGCTGCTAGACCAAGAGTCCCCCACGGAGTCGATGCCCAGTTCGGAGGAGACCGCCGCGCCTGGGGCGGGAGGAGCTGGTGCCGCAGTCGCCTCCGGCGCTTCTGGCTCTGCTGAATCTGAGTCTGAACCCCAATCTGCAGAGGAATTTGAGCCGACTTCAGACAAGGGCGATCGCAAAGCGGAGCTCCTCTCGGTCTATACCGACCCAACCCTTAGCGGTGTTGAAAATACTAACCAGTGGGATCGAGATGAATTGTTGAGCGATCGCCTCGACGAGCTAGTGAGAATGGCCCAAGCCAATGACAGTTGGGGCAGCATTGGGGGCAAGTTGCGGGAACAGATTTTGGCGAATCTGCACCCCAAGCTGGACTATCGGGCGGTTTTGCGCAAGTTTCGCACTTCTATCCTCAGCCAACAGCGGCGGCTAACCCGGATGAAACCGAACCGCCGCTATGGGTTCGCCTATATGGGCAGTCGTCGCGACTTTACCACCCGATTGCTGTTTGCCATTGATGTCAGCGGCTCTATGGGGACGGAGGAGGTGCGGCAGGGGTTTTCGGTGGTGAATCGCTTTTTTAATTATGGCGTGGAGGCGATCGATGCGATCCAATTTGATGCTAAGATTACAACTGACGTGATGACCTTCCGTCGGGCCCGGCGGGAGGTTCAGTTAACGGGACGAGGCGGGACAAATTTTGGTCCGGTTTTGGCCTATCTGGACGAACATCGGGAGTACGATGGTCTGATTATTTACACTGATGGTTATGCTCCTTGCCCCGCGCCGCCCCAGAATCGACGTACTCGTATTCTGTGGTTGTTTGTCAGCGAGGCGCATTACCGGAGTTGTTATCCCAAGCTACAGCATCTAGGGCAAGGGGCTTATCTCAAACGTTCCGCCGGAGATCTGCCCAATCCAGTCATCTGAAGCTTATATATCTTGGTAACGATTATGGATTTGAGACGCGATCGACAATTCTTTGAGTTAGACTATTACCAGATTGCTCGACCAGTATACATTTTTCCCTAATGCCAGTTTATGAACTACCGAGACATCATTATTATTAGATTGAAAAACGTGGTGGTAAGCCTTGCGTTCGTGGCTTGCGCATTACAGTCTATGAAGTGCTGGAGTACCTAGCTTCGGAGATGACTGAAGCAGAAATTCAAGGGCGATTTTCCGGAGCTGACGCGAGAAGATTTAAAAGCCTGCATTGCTTATGCTGCTGACGCGAAACGTCGGTTTATGACTGCCCCATTATCCCCATGAAATTACTTTTTGATGAAAATCTATCGCCTAAATTAAGTAGGTAGGCAAAAATATTTAGATAAAATTATTTCTTATTCCCCCGTAGAACGCGGCTATTGCCTGTTCGGTGTCTAATTATGCCTGTTCGGTGTCTAATTAATTTTGCATGATTACTTACCAAACCGTTTGAGCGATCTTTTCCCAAACTCGCTTCGCGTTCGAGATTTGAGAAACCGGGTTTTTTGAAAAAGTTTGTAGTAACGACTTTAGTCGTATAGATATAGCGGACAAGCAAAAGAAACGGGTGCATCCCAATTTAAAATAAAGGAGTTCAGAGGTCAGAGATGTT
>CAZUCT010000366.1:0-1541 GCA_964619285.1 uncultured bacterium
AACTAATCGCTAAAGCGATTACTACGAACTAATCGCTAAAGCGATTACTACGAACGAACTTAATAAATTTATCATGGAAACAACAGATAAAACAATTCCAGCAAAAGAAAGCAATTTTCTCGCACAAAATCCTCATTTAATATCCTTAGAAATTCCCGGTTTCGACGAAAATAAACCACCAGATCCAAAATTAATAGATACCTGCGTCCACTGCGGTTTTTGTCTCTCAACTTGCCCCAGTTACCGAGTTATTGGTAAAGAGATGGACTCGCCGCGAGGGCGAATTTATTTGATGGATGCAATTAACGAAAAAGACGTACCTTTAAACGAAGTTACCAGCCAACATTTCGATACTTGTTTGGGATGTCTCGCCTGCGTTACTGCCTGCCCTTCTGGAGTTCAATACGACAAATTAATTGCCTCGACTCGCCCCCAAGTGGAACGAAATATTCCTCGTTCCCTTCCCGATAAATTAGTAAGGACTCTAATTTTTAATCTCTTCCCCTACCCCAACCGACTACGACCTTTATTACTGCCTCTTTTCCTCTATCAAAAATTAGGCATTCAACAATTAATCCGCCAAAGTGGCGCGTTAAAAAAACTCTCCCCTCGGTTGGCGGCGATGGATTCTATTTTACCTCAAATTACCGCCGACTCTTTCCGCGATAATTTACCTACTGTCATCCCCGCCAAAGGAGAAAAACGCTATCGAGTGGGAGTAATTTTAGGTTGCGTTCAACGCTTATTTTTCTCCAAAGTTAACGAAGCGACGGTGCGAGTTCTAACTGCCAACGGTTGCGAAGTTGTCATTCCCAAAAGTCAAGGTTGTTGCGCCGCTTTGCCAGAACATCAAGGGCAGACAAAACAAGCTCATGCTTTGGCAAAACAAATGATAGATAGCTTTGAAAATACCGGCGTGGATGCGATTATTATTAATGCGGCGGGTTGCGGTCACACTT
The DNA here is from genome assembly GCA_964619285.1 of uncultured bacterium. Classification (GTDB taxonomy): domain Bacteria; phylum Cyanobacteriota; class Cyanobacteriia; order Cyanobacteriales; family Microcoleaceae; genus CALKCV01. The sequence goes on from CAZUCT010000366.1 coordinate 960, forward strand.
TGAAGGAATACGGTCATATTTTGGCAGAAGATTCTGAATATTCCCAGAAAGCGAAGGAGTTTTCTAATAAGGTTAAAGATGCCCAAGAATTTCTAGCAAATGTTGGTTTAACTGCGGAACTTTACCCTTTAACGGAGGAGGAAGAATTGACCCTTGTTTATCAGGATGCCTGCCATTTGTTGCACGGACAAAAGATTAGCGCGCCACCCCGGGAGTTGCTGAAAAAAATCCCCGGAGTGAAGTTGCGCGAACCGATAGATGCTGCTTTATGTTGCGGCAGCGCGGGAGTTTATAATATGCTCCAACCGGAGATTGCCGACGAGTTGGGGCAGCAAAAAGTCGAGAATTTATTAAATACTGGGGCGGAGTTAATTGCCTCTGCTAACCCGGGTTGTTCGTTGCAGATTAAAAAGCATTTAGAGTTGCAAGGGAAGGAGATGGTTTTGAAGCATCCAATGGAGTTATTAGACCTTTCTATTAGCGGGGAAAAGTTGAGGTAAAAATGTAGGGTGCCCATTGCGCATTTTAGATATTAAGAAACCCGGTTTTTTGGAAAAACCGGGTTTCTGGCGTTGAAAATTG
>CAZUCT010000366.1:1641-4938 GCA_964619285.1 uncultured bacterium
ACCGGGTTTCTGGCGTTGAAAATTGGAAAAACCGGGTTTCTGGCGTTGAAAATTGGAAAAACCGGGTTTCTGGCGTTGAAAATTGGAAAAACCGGGTTTCTGGCGTTGAAAATTGAAAAACCGGGTTTCTGGCCTTTCTTTTTAATTGTCCAAAACCCAATCCCGAAATGTTGCAGAAAAGACAGAAATATGATAAAAGAAGGAGTTTGCGATCGCCTAACTCCGGTTTAGACTGGCCAAAAAAAGGGCCATTTATGTCGTTTTGAGGGCCCGCCGTCCCGATTATGGTAAAAAAGTTCTTAATTATGAAAAGGTAAGGGAACTAAAAATAGATAATTTTAACTCTATTAAGTAGGAACAACTTTATAAACAGGGGAATGAGAATGAACCGCTATTTAAAATTAATGTTATGTGTTACAGTATTGGGTTTATCGTCTTGTAGCGCGGTGGAACAAATCAGAAATTTAATGGAGCCGCCGGAGATGCCTACAGAAGTTGTACCTTCCAATCGAGAGTTAAGAAAACTATTTTTAATCAAACAAAACGATAAGTTTGGCTATATCGATAAAACTGGTAGGATAAAAATAAGAACGCAGTTCGACGATGCGAGAAACTTCCACGAGGGGTTAGCGGCTGTAAAAGTAGGAGAAAGATGGGGATATATTAACGAACTAGGACAAATGGCAATCCAGCCTCAATTCGAGACTAACCTGCGTTTTTCCGAAGGTTTAGCACCTGCGAGAAGGTTAGGCGAAGATTACGGCTTTATCGATAAAAATGGGAATATAGTAATAAAGCCCCAGTTTGAGGATGCGACCTATTTTTCCGAAGGTTTGGCGCGGGTAACGAAAGACGCATTGTGGGGCTACATAGATAGAAGCGGACAGATAGTCATTAAACCCCAGTTTAGGGGAGAAGTGGGACGGGGCTTTTTTAGCGAAGAACTTGCTGCAGTTAGGAAAAGTAGCGGTTTTAACTACAGTTATATCGATAACGAGGGAAATATAGTTATAGAACCGGAGTTTAATTTTGCCGGAGATTTTATCAATGGTTTGGCGCGGATTAAGATGGGAGAAAAGGAAGGCGGGTGGGGTTATATTAATAAAGAAGGTAAAAGAGTGATTCCATCTCGATTTGATTTCGCTCTAGATTATTCGGAAGGGTTAGCGGCGGTAAAAATTGGGGATAAATACGGTTATATCGATTTGTCTGGCAAGAGAGTTATCCAACCTCAATATGATTTTGCGGGCAGTTTTTCCGAGGATTTAGCGGAGGTAAGAATCGAGGATTATTTTGGTTATATAGATAAAAAGGGGGAGATTATTCTCGACCCTGAAGAATATAAGTTTAAAAATGCTTTTCCTTTTAACAACGGAGTGGCGCAAGTATGGGATGAGGAGAATAGAATTGGTTATATTAATAAATTGGGTCAGTGGGTGTGGCCGCCGACTAATTGATAGCAATTAACAACTGGCTATTAACAATTAACAACTAACAAATCAACAATGCTTCCAGCCTACACCGATATCCAAGCAGCAATTAACCGTTTATCGACAGTTACCCGCCCGACTCCGGTAATAACTTCTCGAACGGTTAACGACCTAACAAACTGTCAAGTTTTCTTCAAGTGCGAAAACTTTCAACGTACCGGTTCGTTTAAATTTCGCGGCGCCTATAATGCCTTATCTCAACTGTCGCCGGCAGCGCAAAAATCGGGGGTCATTACCTATTCTTCTGGGAATCACGCCCAGGCGATCGCCCTCGCCGGTCAGTTATTAAATATCCCCGCGACTATCGTCATGCCTAACAACGCCCCCGCCGTCAAATTAGCGGCGACGCGGGGTTATGGGGCGGAAGTTATTTTATATGAAATTGCGGAAACTACCCGAGAGGAACTTTGTCAAAAACTGGCAAAGGAACGAGGTTTAACTATTATCCCGCCCTACGATCGTCGAGATGTTATTGCAGGGCAAGGTACTACTGCATTGGAACTTTTTCGAGAGGTGGGAGAGCTGGATTTATTATTAGTATGTTGCGGCGGTGGGGGGTTGCTTTCGGGATGCGCGATCGCCTCCAAAAACCTATCTCCCAACTGTAAAGTTATCGGCGTCGAACCAAAAAACGCCGACGATGCGACTCGTTCTTTCCACACTAAAACTTTGCAAACAATTAGCAACCCAAACACCATCGCCGACGGGGCGAGAACGCCCTATTTAGGAAAGTTAACTTTTCCTTTAGTTTTAGAATACGTCGATGATATGGTGACGGTTTCTGAGGAGGAAATTGTCAAGACGATGTTATTTATTTGGGAACGTTTAAAATTAGTAGTAGAACCGACGGGATGTTTGGCGGCGGCGGCATTATTGGCAGGAGTAATTAAAGCTAAAAATGCCAGAGTTGGCATTATTATTAGCGGGGGAAATGTAGATTTATCCTCTATTTTTCAGCAGCATTTTAAGTGTAGTTCGTAGTAAGCGCTTTAGCGCTAAAAGATAGTTTTATTAAAAGCACTAAGGGACTTGCAATTGGGAGCATCCCATATTTGCAAAAATAGAAAATGGCTAATCGCTAATCGCTAATCGCTAATCGCTAATTGCGTTCTAGAGCCATGCAAGCTCGCAATTAGCAATTAGCAATTAGCAATTAGCAAAAAGCGTTGAATTGTAGGTTTTCCTCAAAATTGAGATGCACCCTTTTATCTCGTTCTTCTGCCCCATTGCCGGAAACAAATTCTAAGGCAATTAAAGGGATGGCAGACTCCTGCCACAAAACATAAGAACGGCGAACTTGTCCGTCTAGGGTTGACGGAACGTTAGGAATATAAAACCAGTCGGGCGCCTCTGCACCTTTTGTGAGCGGTTCTGGCGGTTCGGGCAGTCGCCAATAAATGCCGCAGTCTCGACCGATACAATATTGACCGTCGGGATGAATTTGCTGCAAAACGGGGGTAATGCAGTCAGTTAAAAGGTCGCCTTGCGGTGGTTCATGATAGTTTTTCACGAAGTTTCCGTCTTTGTCTGGCAGTTGAGTATGGTCTGGCAAATTAGCAGGTAAACCTGTGGTTGGCGAGAGCTCGTAATTCTCTGTTAAGCGTTCTACTGGTTTGGTTATTTGACTCATATTTAAGTGTCGGTTACTTGCTATTGTTAATTTAGCATCCGTTCGTAGTAAGCGCTTTAGCGCTAAAAGATAACTTTATTAAAAGCACTAAAGTGCTTAGGGACTTGTAATTTAATAAGATACTATTGTTAATTTAGCATCCGTTCGTAGTAAGCGCTTTAGCGCTAAAAGATAACT
>CAZUCT010000366.1:5038-5752 GCA_964619285.1 uncultured bacterium
TTATTAAAAGCACTAAAGTGCTTACTACGAACTAAACTCTCGGTCTCAGGCCGTAATTGCGATAGCGCAAATAATCTCGGAGGATGCGATCGTGGTCGAAACAGAGATTTTGAGGAATGCGCCAGCTTTCAAAATATGCCAAATTTTTCGCATCATCTGCGGCCTTCGGTTCCCCGGTGGCAGTCGCCAAAAATACTACGCTTAAAGTATGTTGCCGGGGGTCGCGATTTGGATCGGAATAGACGTAGAATTGTTCGATTAATTCTACTTTTAAGCTCGTCTCTTCTTCTGCTTCCCTGACTGCAGCAGTTTCTACAGATTCTCCGCAGTCAACAAACCCCCCAGGAATTGCCCAACCCAAAGGCTCGTTTTTGCGTTCGATTAAAACTATCGGTCGTCCGGGTTTATCGATTAATTCGATGATGATGTCAACGGTGGGAGTGGGATTGCGATAAGCCATTTTTTGTTAGTTAAAAATATCGACGTTTTTATTGTAGGATAATAGGAGAGGATGGGTCAAGAAACCCGGTTTTTTTGACAATACCTTCGCCAGCATCGAGATTTAAGAAACCGGGTTTTTTCAAGAAACCCGGTTTCACGCGGGGGAGGAACGCCATTTTCTTGCAGGTATTTTTATTTTGGCGAAGGTATTGTTTGAAAATACCTTCGCCATTTTTTTGTAGGTTGGGTGGAGTCTAATAAGAAACCCGGTTT
>CAZUCT010000367.1:0-5679 GCA_964619285.1 uncultured bacterium
TGCCAGCTCGGCTATTTGGTTGCCCTGCAAATCCCACAACCGGGCGGTGTTGTCAGAACTTCCAGTTGCCAGCATTTTGCCGTCGGGGCTAAAACTGACGCTCGTTACCGCGCCACTATGAGGGATTTGATTGCGTTCTTTAATTTTAGCCAAGATTTGCTGGAGGGCAAACAGGGGGCTAGTGGCGGGATACTCTTCTAGGGGGCGGTTGTCTTTTACCATTGTCTTGAGTTTCTGCCCGGTTTTCATCGCCGACAGCAACCCTCGTAACTGAAAAGACTCGAACTCCCGCAGTGTCACATTGCCAGCCCGTTCCACTTTAGTGCCTTCTTTAGCTTCTTGAAGTTGGTTCGTGGCATAGCTGCCACCAAACGCGACGACTGCAATAGTCGCAACTACAGCAACACCGAAACCCATGCCGCCCCGACGAATAGTTTGCTTGGCTTTTTCCGCAGCAGTGCTTAAGATGCGACTTTCTTCTTCTTTGACGCTTAAAGCTATTTGAATTTCTAGTCTTTCTATCTCTTGACTCGCGGTTAAAAAATCATTGTCGTCCTTGCTCAAATTTTTCTCTCTGCCCCACTCCAAAGCTTCCTCTAAAGTTTCCCCTCGCAACAGCCGCGATGCATCTTTACGCCCGGACTTCAACCAAGCATTAATAGACTCGGAATAGGGACGGAGTTTATCGAGTTCGGCCTGGAGCCAACCATCATCAAATATCCCCCGATAAATGTCGTTATAAACTTCTAAATGGCCGTTTCTTCTCACCACCAAACCCGACAGCCGCAATTCCATTTGTTCTGGGGAGGCATCGGTGGCGACTTCAGAAGTTAAAACCCGGCGATACAACCCCAATAACCGACTGGTATTATGTTCGTTTCTGAGGATTCTATCCCGAATAGTCCGCAAATGTTCCGGGTTATCTTGCCCCTCCCAATTGTTAATAATATAGGTTTGCACCAATTGGGGAATATCGGAATTAGCTCGATCAACAACAAGATTGCACAATTTTTGAGTTAAAAAAGGCTGTCCCCCCGTCCAATCTAATATTTGTTGTAACGTTGCCTCTGGGTTCTCGACTTTTTCGGCCAAACCGGGAGTTAAAGCATCTTTAGCTTCCTCGAAAGTAAAACCGGTCAATTCGATGGCGGTACCGATATTAAAAGGAGTGCGCTGTTTATCCGCAATTAAATCTGACGGCGTGGCGACTCCCAGGAGGCAGAAAGTCAGGTTGTTATATGCCGGTTTTTGTGCCCGGTTATTATAACAACCGCGAATAAAAGCAAAGAAATCATCGGTGGGGAAATTCAAACTTAAAATGCTATCGATTTCATCGAGAAAAATCGCCACTTTTTCCCCCTCCAATTGAGGCAGCATTACCGACTCGATAAACTTGCGAAACCTGCCCAAGGGAGACAACCATTTTAGTTCTTGCAACCAACTAGCTAAATCTACTTCCAGCAGCAACTCGCCAGCCAAACCATCCAAAATATTCGCGTACCATTGGTCTAACTTTTCCAGTTTAGTATCATTTTGAGATAAATCGATATAAACGCAATTAACCCCCGCTGTTTCTGTTAGTTCAGCCATGACTCTAACTGCCAAGCTAGACTTACCCATTTTGCGAGCATTAAAAGCATAGCAAAATTTACCCTCTATCAACTTTTGATAGAGTTCGTCATCTGCTTTTCGTCTGACATAAGTTTTAGTTTCTGGAGGCAAAGTCGCCTCGAAAATATATTGGTGTTCCATGATTACCTCAATTAACAATTAACAATTGGGTTAAAGGTGTAGTTTGTAGGTTGGGTGGAGTGAAACGGAACCCAACATCATAGAATTAGTTGGTCGGTCGGTGTTGGGTTCCACTCCGTTCCACCCAACCTACAACTACAACCCACAACCTTTTTCACTCATCGTCAAGCCATCCGCTACATCCGCTTCACTCGTCCGCTGCTAACCACTGCTTAACCGACTAGAGAAATATTGACGGTAAACTTCGCAGTAGGGCCTGCAAAAATCTTTTTCAACCTTAACCAACCCCAGACTTTCTAACTTAAAAGTAAAATTAGTTGTCAGTTGTACCGGTTCATTTTGACCCATAACCTCCAGATAAGCTGCCGCTAATTCTGGTTGTCGTTCTAGCCGGCCCAAAAGCTCTCGTAAATGGTTGCCAAAAGGGCTAGCTTCCGTTGGCGCAACTGCCAGCAAGTCTGTTAAGTTAAATTCTTGATTTTTCAGAAAAGCCAAAGCATTTGTTACCAAATAAGGATGCCCCCCAAAAGCATCCATAAGTTGCCGAACTTCTCCATCACTTAAACCCAGTCCGTAGCTTTGCGACAACTGCTTTACTTGTTCTAAACCAAAACCAGACAAAGCAACAGTTAAACCAACTCCTGCCAGTGGAGAAGAATTAATATCCAATTCCCCATAAACCTCCGTAGAGTGAGCGATAATTAAACGAACTTGCTGCCAAATTTTGCCGCGACGGGTGGGAAGCTTTGCCGCATTATTCCACTCGCGCAACAGCCGGCAAAAGTCATTATTAAAATCGGCAACCTCAAATACCGCATCCACTCCTTCCAGCGCTAAAACTAAAGGTTGGGAACGTTCTTTAAGCAAATACCGTTCTAAATAATTAGTGCAGTTTTTATTATTACCAAAAACCTCCTTAAATTGTTCATCAACTTTATCCTCCAAATCCAACTCATCCCCCAAATAAACGCAGAACCACCGCAGCAGTTTTTGATAATCGCTCAAAACCTCAGCATCGGTTTCCGCAAAATTAACAATTGCCAAATCGTAACCTTCTTTATCGGCCCGGTCCATGATTTTATTAAGCAGCAAAGTTTTGCCCGTTTGATGAGGCCCTTTGATTCTGATTAAAGCCCCAGATTCGACTATTTTATTGTAGCAGTCTTGCAGTTTTTCTGGTTCGAGGTAAATGTCTAAATTTATTGGAACTAAATCTCTACTGTCTTCTCTGTTTCCCTCAATCAAATTTTGCCTTTCTTTGTATTTATCCAAAAACTCATTGCTAAGTAAATCTGGTTGGTGTTCTGCATAAATTTCTATTAGCTCATCTCGATGCTTCATGCCTGGTTTTTCGTCTTCCTCCTTTAAACCAAACTTACCGCAAACGTTCTTTAAATGGTGTCTAACGTTTGATGGACTACGGCCTATTTCTCTAGCAGTTTCCTTCTCTGTTTTGCCAGCTAAAAATAACTCAAGCACCTCCCTTTGCTTCGGAGTAAGACTCTTGTCAGCTTTTTTAAATTCTTCTGGTCTCATCGTTAAAACCTCCTTATTAGTGTCCCGATAAACGTTTGTGAATTTTTTTTCGCAAACCGCAAAAACTAGATAGAATTTTGGGAATTTTTCTAAACATAATCTTTTTTGTCTAGCCTTATTCCCATAACCAACATCCTTTTTGATTCAATCGCTATGGTTTTAATTGTAAAGCAAAAAAAGGAAATCGACAAATGACCCAAAACAACTTACCAACAACCCTAGAGGCCACCTCAAAAACGGCCCAACAACTTTACCAAGAAGCCTGGCTCTTAAAAGAGGAAATGGGGGCACTAACCCTCAAACTCCAGGCCCTCAACCGCCGAATCGCCAACCTTAATTATAACCTCCCAGAACTCCCCGGAGAGCGAGAACCTCTAATAGGAGAACTGTCAGACTGCGACTGGTTCCACTGCTAAATAAAGGAGCGATCGCCCCCTAACATCTTACACCAAATTAGAGAGCGATCGCCCCAAAATCAACCAACAACTACACCGGGTCAAAAATCGACCCGGAAGGGGAATCTTTTGTCAAAAAAAACCTCAAAAATCGTCTTTTTTCTAATACTCAGCCTGGCAATAATTAGCTACCCACAAAACAGCCTAGCCGAAAAATGTAAAAGCGAAGGTAACTTCATAGAGTGCCCCGCCGCCACTTCAAAAAAAAATCCATCAAAGGAGTAAAACCATGTTCTTAGAAGACAGCAAAGAAATCTTCCCCAAACCTCTCTGGGGAGTAGTAGATGAGGAAATAGGAACTTTACCCGGTCGTTTGCGTTTTAAAAGTTCCTATTGGCCCGCAATGTTAGAGGAAAATTTCGCCGATCGCCTCACCTTTAAACGGGGAGAACGAGTAGCAGTAGTTGGGCGTGTAGGCATAACCCTCTTAGTTCGCCCCCTGTAAATTGTCTGTAAGTTTTCATCGGGCGATCGCCTCCTTCAACAAACAAATAAAAAGAGCGATCGCTCCTTTCCAGTAAACCTAAAAAACGAAAAAAAACCATGTTATTACCAACACTAGAAACCCCGAGATTAACTATCAAAACCTACAACAAAAGCGATTTTAAAGCAGCTTATAAGCTGTTGTATTCCCAAAGCGAAGAAATGAAATTTGTCGGCAAAGGTGCCCTCACCAAGGCAGAATTTAGGCAGGAATTAAAAGCCATCCAAAACCACTACCAGCAACACGGTTTTGGTCGGTTAGCCATTATCGAAAAAGCCTCTAACTCGCTTATTGGGGATGTGGGTTTGTACTGGAGCGATCGCTGCCCCGAAGCCCAACTAGGCTACAAATTAGCCAAGCAATTCTGGGGCAAAGGCTACGCCACCGAAGCCGCTTTTAGCTGTTTAAGTTTTGGCTTCCAAGAGTTAAATATTGAGCTAGTTTCTGCCTTCGTTATGCCTGCAAATTTTGGCTCCCAAAAAGTATTAACAAAACTAGGTTTTGAAAAGAAAACCAATAGTTTTCTTTATAGCGGGCGGACCTATTGTCGCTATCAATTATCCTTGGCGAAGCATCTGAGGTTAGCAGCTTAAAAACTGTCCCCAAACAGTTTTTATTCCAGACCAGCAAATAACAGCAGGACTTACGCAAAATAACGTATTTGCGTCATTGTGAGCGACAGCGAAGCAATCTCAAACGTCTAAATTTCGTTTCTGGTGCGTAAGTCCTGAACAGTTAAAACCACTTCAAAATCATCAAATATCGGAGCAAAAAACATGAAGACTACAACCAAAGTAAAAACAACGATCGTTGGCGCGCTATCCACCGTACTATTATCAACACCTATGGAGGCACTGGCAGACCACTACTCGGGCCAGATACGCGCCCAACTATTAGCAACCGCTTTAGCTGTCAGCAATGGCTTTAACCTAACTCCCTCACACGAACCCAGTATCAGTACCCTCCGCGCAAATCGTCATCAATACGTTACAGTGAACTTGCGGGGTGGAAAGCCTTATGCTTTTATCGGTGTCTGTGATTCTAATTGCTCAGACCTTGATCTGCACCTCTACGATGAAAACAACAACCTAATTGCTGTAGATAGGAACCGCGACGATCTCCCAGTTGTCAGCGTCACTCCCCGCTGGAGCGGTCAATTTAAGGTTAAAGTTACCATGGATCAGTGTTGGGCAACTTCCTGTTATTACGGTGTCGGAGTCTTCAGCAGGTAGAAAAGAGTTGTCTGAGTTCCCAGTCAGAGTGTTTGAGCCCACCCGTCGCGTTAGCGTAGCGGCTGCGTCGGCTGCGCGGGGACGCTCGCACTCGATTATTGGCCGAAAATTTTTACCCACACTTTTAACCTAGATGCGCCCCCTAGCAACTAATAGGAGAAACAAACATGAATTGTCCCTTTAAAAATAACCACCGACTCAAGAAAATACCTTGCTCCTG
>CAZUCT010000368.1:0-5553 GCA_964619285.1 uncultured bacterium
TCGCTGAAGCGATTACTACTAACTAGCGGTACTAAATCGCTGAAGCGATTACTACTAACTAGCGGTACTAAATCGCTGAAGCGATTACTACGAACTAGCGATTATTACCCTAATAAATCGGCTAAACTGGCCTTGTCTTCGATGACAAAATCGGTTGCTTCCAATTCTGGTTTGCCTAAGAGGCGGGCAAATTTACCACCTTCGCCAAAACCGCCGCCGCCACCGTTGGCGTTGTAGTATAAATCCCCACTCTTTGAGTCGTAAACGATTTTGGCATCGCTGGTGGCGGCGGCGTTTTTACCTCGAACTACTTCAAACTCTTCGATAACGGTAAAACCTTCGCCGACGATGCTTTCCAGACCGTTAAAAGTATCTTTGTCCAGGATAATTTTATCTTCGTCGCCGTTAAAATCTCTGATGCGATCGCTCCCGATAGCGGCGATTTCAAAACCGCTGCCCCCGCTGAATAAATAGCGATCGCTACCCCCACCGCCGATAAGCAGGTCGTTACCCTCCCCGCCGTCGAGGAGGTCGTCGCCACTGCCTCCTATCAGGCGATCGCTATCAACCTCGCCGATTAGAGTATCGTTACCCGCGCCACCGTTAAGAACGTCCTTACCCTTGCCGCCGTAGATTAGATCGTTACCGTCTTGACCGTTGAGGATATCTTTATCTGCCTCACCTTTAAGCAAATCGCTGCCAGCGCCACCGTTAATGCGATCGATACCTTTGCCGCCGTAGATTAGGTCGTTACCGCCGCCGCCGTTAATGCGATCGTTGCCATCTCCGCCATCGATGAGGTCGAAACTATTTTTACCGTTAATGCGATCTCTGTCATTCTCGCCTCGAACGATACTGGGCAGGTCTAAATTAGCGACGATGGGTAACTCGGAGATAAATTCCGATGCGTCTTCTGTTACATTTACTAAGTCTTGAAAACTGAGATTGTTGTAATCTAAGTCCTCAAAAACATCGTAGATATTAACCAATTCCCCAGCACCTTCGACCAGATTCATTACCGCGTTATAATCTATCAGCTTTAGGGCTTCTCCCGATAAATCTAACAATCCTCTTACTAAGGTAAAACTGGTATTAAAAGGAAGTTCGGTGATGCGATTTATGATAACATTAGGTATGGAAATATTATCCGTTAATTGGTTTAACAAACGGCCAATTATGCCGCCGGCACGGGTTTCTCTTGCTGTAGTTTTTGTTGAAGTATTTTCGATAAATGTCATGGTATTTTTTCCCTGGATTAATAAAGGTTAAGAGAAAGCCAAACCAAAAAGTTTAGAAAACTCTTTTTGTTAGCTGTCTCTTTCTATTTCCAGTAAGGCGTTGGGAAATTCCGTAGAGATTTAAAAAAAGTTGGCTGCAGGAGTAAAAAAACTCTCTCCTGCAGTCCAATAGAAAATAGACTGGGACTTAACTTAACTTAGCGGTACATTCGAGAATCAACCTTTGATTTTCTATAGCATAAGGTTGAATTTCTAAAGCTTGTCGGAAAGCGTAAATTGCTTCCTTATATTGTCCCAAAGCGGCATAACACAATCCCAAACCGTGGAAGGCTCCAAAATGAAAAGGGTTAAGTTTTATTACCACTTGACAATTTTTGATAGCTTTTTTGTACTCTCCTATGCTATAATAAAGCACCGCTCTTCTGTTCCAAGCTTCGGCAAAATCTGGCAAATCTTCTATAAGTTGGTTTAGGATGGCTTCGGCTTTTTCAACCTGACCGGTTTTGAGGAAAGAATTAGAATATTGAATGGCTTCTAATCCTGCCATTCCTCTTTGTCTGAACCAAATTTGCCAGAGTTTTTCAGTGGCGCGAAGGCGAATTTCTTCCTCGGGGTTTTTGAGGTCTTCTAGTAAAGGTTTAATTATTTCTAAATCCATTTTTTTCTTAGTTTTTATTAAGGTAGATCGTCAACCTGATTTTTGTGGAAAAACCACGTTTCTTAATCGCAAGAAGATAATTAAAGACTCTGGATGTCAGAGATAGTTTTGTTGGCTAACTTGAGCATGGCTCTAGTTTCTTCTGGTAAGCGCTCGAAATTATCATTATAATCTGCTTTGTTGCGGCTAAATCGCAACCTTGCCAAATTTTTTCCTATGGTTTGGCGTACTTTTTCCGAACTATTTTTGAATTGTTCGATAACAAATTTGTGGCTTTGCTTTTCGGGAATAGAAATGCTTTCTTCATCGCGCAAATAATTTCGCGCCAGAATAAAAGCGGCGTAATATGCTCTACTTATAGCGGAACGCAAACGAGATTCCTGAGTAGCAGAAATCTGCGCTTTACCTGCTAATTGTTGAGCTAAACCTAGATATTCTGACCAGTTAAAACTCATAATTAACCCAAAGTAATCTCTAATTTATTGCGCAACTTACTAGAAACTTTTAACCACCAATTTTCGTCTAATTCCCAGAGTTTTTCTACAGATTCTTCTGGGTCTATATTGGTGACAATTAAGAGGAATAATTCTTCATCCTCTAAGGATGCCGCTTCTGGGTCTAGGACCGCTTCTAAAAACAATTCATCTCCGGGAAAATAATGCTGAATTTCTGCTGGCGCTTCTAATAAAAGCGGTATTAAAAAAGGATGTTTTTCTAAGAATTGTTCGACCCTTTCTGGGTCTCGAAAAGTGTAGAATTGTTTGAGGCGATCGCTGTCTGCTTGAGAAAGACCAACTGTCGGGATAGTGCCGGTTTGTGCTTCTGTCATTTTTCCTACCTCCTAAACTGTCTCGATTCTAGCATACTTCTTGTTGGGAATGGGGAATGGGGAATGGGGAGTTTTTGACAATACTTCTATTTTTGAGTACTCGTCATGAGTATGAGGTCAGAAAAAAATGTTGCGTTGGTGGCTCTTTCGATCTATAATAAGACCTTGTACGAAAAATTACTACCCGTCTATGTCCCATTTTTCTTTCGATTCCGAAACCAATCCTAAATCTTTTGAACTGCCAGGCGCCAAACCTCATTATAATCCCGATCGCCCCGGTCGAGTAGAGCATATTTTCCTCGACCTGGCATTGGATATCCCTAACTCTAGTTTGGAAGGAACTTGCACTATTACTCTTAACCCCATTCGTAACGGCATAAACCAATTAATTCTGGATGCGGTTGCTTTAAATATTGACTCGGTGAAAATTGAGGATATCGAACAACAATTCCATAGCGATGGCGAGCAATTGGAAATTAATTTGACAGAACCCACCGAGGCAAATAAAATTATTAAAATAGCCATGGCCTATTCTGTCGAAAAACCCCTGCGCGGCATCTATTTTATCCAACCAGACAAACATTATCCAGACAAACCCACCCAAGTTTGGACTCAAGGAGAAGACGAAGACTCCCGTTTTTGGTTTCCCTGTTTCGACTATCCAGGTCAACTGGCAACTTCGGAAATTCGGGTTAAAGTTCCCAAGAAATTTACCGCTATTTCTAACGGGGAATTAATTAATCAAGAAACCGAAAAAGATAGCGCCATTTACCACTGGATGCAAAAAGAAGTTCATCCTACTTATTTAATGACTCTGGCAGTGGGAGAATTTGTCGAAATTAAAGAGGAATGGAACGGCAAACCCGTTACTTATTATGTGGAAAAACACTGGGAAAAAGATGTCCGCTTTAGTATGGGGAAAACTCCAGAAGCGATCGCCTTTTTTAGTCAAGCTTTCGGCTACCCTTACCCCTATCCTAAATACGCCCAGGTTTGCGTTAGCGATTTTATCTTTGGGGGCATGGAAAATACCTCTACCACTCTCCTAACCGATCGCTGTCTTTTGGACGAACGGGCCGCCATCGATAACCGCAAAACCGAAAGTTTGGTCGTCCACGAACTCGCCCACCAATGGTTCGGCGATTTAGTGGTAATTAAACATTGGTCCCATGCTTGGATCAAGGAAGGAATGGCTTCTTATGCCGAAGTTTTGTGGACGGAAAAAGAATACGGCAAAGATGATGCAGCTTACTATATGTTAAACGAAGCTCGCAGCTACATCAGCGAAGATAGTTCTCGCTACCGCCGCCCCATCGTGACTCATGTTTATCGCGAAGCGATCGAGCTTTACGATCGCCACCTTTACGAAAAGGGCGCTTGCGTTTATAATATGATTCGCGCCGAATTGGGACAAGAACTTTTTGAAAAAGCAATCCATACTTTTGTCCGAGATAACGCCCATCAAACAGTCGAAACTATCGACCTTTTGCGAGCAATAGATAAAGCAACCGGTCGCAATTTAACCTTCCTTTTCGACCAATACGTTTTTCGCGGCGGACACCCAGATTATAAGCTCAATTATTCCTGGGATAATGGCAGCAAGCTGGCTAAATTGACGGTGACGCAAAACCAAGTCAAAAATAACGAGGATGCCAGTAAGGAATTATTCGACTTAAAAATTCCGATCGCCTTCGGTTTTGTTAATAACAAACAAGTCGAATTAAAAACCTTTACCGTGCGAGTTTGCGAGCAAAAACAAACTTTCTATTTCCCCCTAGAAGAAAAACCGAAGTTTATCAGTTTTGATGCGGGTAATAATTATCTGAAAACTGTTAAGCTGGAATATCCGGTGGCGGAGCTGAAAGCGCAACTACAGTACGCTCCGGAGCCCGTATCTCGCATCTATGCCGCCGAAGCGCTGGCGAAAAAAGGCGGTTTGGAGGCCCTGAAGGCCTTGGGGCGATCGCTCAAAAAAGAGCCCTTCTGGGGAGCTCGCGTCGAAGTGGCGAAACAACTGCCAAAAGTAAAACTCGATGGAGTTTTTGACGAGCTGGTAGTAGGGTTGGATGATGAAGATGCTCGGGTGCGTCGGGCGGTGGTAGAAGCTTTAGCGGAAATCAAAACCCAGGAGAGTTATAAGGCGTTGAAACCTTTGGTAGAAAAAGGAGATCCCAGTTATTATGTGGAAGCTGCGGCTGCAGGGGCGATCGCTTCTATTGCCGTGGGAACTTCCGATGAAAAACCGACCGAGGAGAAGGTTATTAAGTTGTTGAAGAAAGTGTTGGAGGAGAAGGAAGGATGGAACGAGGTGGTGCGATCGGGAGCGATCGCCGGTTTGAGCAAAATGAAAACTTCCCGGGATGCCCTCGATTTAATTTTGAAATATACCGCCTCGGGAGTGCCCCAAGCTTTGCGCTTGGCAGCCATTCGCGCTGCGGGCACTGTTTCTACGGGTCAAAGTAAGACCGATGTCGAACGGATTTTGCAACGCCTGGAGGAACTCTCCCAGGAGGCGTTTTTCTTGACCCAAATGGCGGTATTGGGCGCTTTGGGGCAAATGGAAACCGAAGGAGCGATCGCGATTTTGCAAGCATTAGCCGACCAAACTCCCGACGGACGGGTTCGCCGTCGCGCCGAGGAAATTGTCGAGAAGGTGCAGAAGAAACTCGGGAGCGATCGGGCTACGAAGTTATTGCGGCAGGAGGTGGATAAGTTGAAGAAGGATAACCAGGAATTGAAGACTCGTTTGGAGAATTTGGAGGCTAAGGCGAAGTAACTAGGGCTTGCTGAAAAAGTCAGAGTGTGGGGAGGGTGGGGAGTGTGGGGAG
>CAZUCT010000369.1:0-5550 GCA_964619285.1 uncultured bacterium
ACCATCGCTAAAGCGATTACTACGAACCATCGCTAAAGCGATTACTACGAACTGGGTAAGCA
This sequence comes from uncultured bacterium, assembly GCA_964619285.1. GTDB lineage: Bacteria > Cyanobacteriota > Cyanobacteriia > Cyanobacteriales > Microcoleaceae > CALKCV01. Next base: position 63 of record CAZUCT010000369.1, read on the forward strand.
GATTGGTAGGTATTTGAACGCTTGCCGAAAAGAGCGTAACGATTATCGCGAATTTGCTCGTAAAAGCGATCGCCCATCCATTTCATACCGGGAAGGGAACGGTAAGCCTTTATAAATATATCTCCAGCAGGCAATAAATTAGCAATTTCTTCCGCAGCATCGCTACCTTGCCAGGGACGTTTTTGATTTTCTGCATCTATTAAAATCATCCCCAATTCGCAATCGCAAGAAGTAATATCAAAACCTTTTAAATATTCCTCGTTTTGCATCGGAATGTATTCAAAACGTTCCCCTTTATCCAGTTGTTCTAATAACCGAACTAAAGTAGTACAAAGATTGCAATTGCCGTCATAAATAACAAAATACTTCATTTTATAATTTTATTGAAACTCCAAATTACCCTAGTATTTTACTACAAACGAGACTATATTAAGAAAGATGTTGGCGAAGGTATTGTCAAAAAAACCTGGTTTCTGGGGTAGTTGTTTCAAAAAACCGGGTTTCTGGGCTAGTCGAAATTATTACTGGAGCGTCTTTCCGGTCCAGTAATATAATAGTTAAAAGCTATTCAAGACACCCTTATCCTCAAATCCAGTCAGAAAATGTCGGAACTTCTTAAAACAATATTTTCGCCCGACCAATATATGCCCCACGGTCACTGCTACCTGTGGCAAACTCCCTTGGTCTGGCTCCACGTCGTCAGCGATGCTTTAATCGCCCTCGCCTACTTCTCCATTCCGGCCATGCTGATCTATTTTATTATCAAGCGCCAGGACGTCCCCTTTTTAGGAATATTTGGCCTTTTCGGGGCCTTTATCATTCTCTGCGGCACCGGCCACTTGTTGGACGTTTGGACTTTGTGGCATCCAGCTTACTGGCTCTCGGGAGTGGAGCAAGCTCTTACCGCCTTAATCTCCTGCTACACGGCGGCAGAAATGGCTACCCTGCTGCCTCAATTTCTATCCCTAAAAACTCCAGAGGAGTTAGAGGCCATTAACCGAGAATTAGAAAAAGAAATTGACGAACGGCGACGCACGGAAGCCACCCTCCAAACCATCGTAACCGGCACCGCTTCGGTGACGGGAAAAGAATTCTTTCCCGCCTTAGTCAAGAATTTAGCAAAGGCCCTGGAGGTTCCTTATGTTATCGTTTCCCAAGTGGCGGGAGAACCCCCAGAAAAAATGGAGACCTTGGCAGTATGGGCGGGCGATCGCCTCATCGATAACGTAGAATTTCCCCTCCCCGGAAGTCCCTGCGGCGAAGTAATCAAACAAAACGAGACCTGTCGCTACGCCGATAAACTGCAAGAACTATTTCCAGAAAGCAATCTCTTAAAAGAAATCAACGCAGCGAGTTACGTCGGCGTGCCTCTATTCGATGCCGAAGGGCAGCCTTTGGGCAATTTATCAGTTCTCGATACCAAACCTTGGGCCGCAGACGAAAAAACCCAAGCCCTAATCGACGTCTTCGCCGCCAGGGCAGCAGCAGAATTGCAGCGGCAGTGGGCGGAGGAAGAGAAAAACCGCGCCTACGACGAACTAGAACTGCGAGTGCAAGAACGTACCGCCCAGTTAGTCGATACCAATGCCGCCCTGGAAACGGAAATTCGAGTAAGAACCGCAGCAGAGTCTGCCTTGCGAGCTAGCGATGCCAGATTGAGAAAGCAACAAGTGGCCTTGCTGCAAGTAGCTAAAACTGACAGCATCCACCAGGGAGAGCTTATTCAAGCTTTAAAGGAAATTACGACAATGGCAACCCGGGCACTAGAGGTCGAACGGGCGAGCGTGTGGTTCTATAACGAAAATTGTTCCTCTGCAGAACAGACATCTTGCCTGTTATGCGCTTGTTTGTACGAAATGACTCCCAAACGATATAGCGAAGGCATAGAACTGTTGGCAGCGGATTATCCTAGCTACTTTCAGGCATTGGAACTCGGGGAAACAATTGTCGCCAACGATGCCATTAACGACCCGCGAACCGCCGACTTTAGCGAGTCTTACCTCAAGCCTCTCTCAATTAGTTCCATGCTAGACGTTCCCATTTCCATCAAAGGGAAAATGGCGGGAGTTCTTTGTTTGGAACATACGGGAGAAAAGAGAAGTTGGCAAATCGAAGAACAGAACTTTGCAGGCTATTTAGCCTATAGCGTTTCCTTAGCAGTAGAATCGCGCGATCGCCTCCTCGCAGAACGAGCTGTCTGGGACATGGCCCAACGAGAACGAGCTATCTCTACTATCGTTCAAAGGATGCGGCAGACCTTAGAACTCAATACTATTTTTAATACCACCACTGCCGAACTCAGGGAAACCATCGAATGCGATCGGGTAGCAGTCTATAGTTTCAATCCCGACTGGAGCGGAGAAATTATCGCCGAGTCTGTGGGGGTTGGCTGGAAATCCCTTTTAGGAGAACGAGACAGCGCCTTAAAAAACGATAAATGCGCGGTTAAAAGCTTAGAAACTTCTTCCCTCTCCGTCAAAGATACTTACCTGCAAGAAACAAAGGGGAGCGCTTACCGCTCTACATCCAATTATGTAATAGTTGAAGACATCTACCAAGCCGGGTTTAACTCCTGCTACATCGAGCTGCTGGAGGAATTTCAAGCCAGGGCCTATATCATCGTTCCCATCTTCAGGGGCGAAAGCCTTTGGGGGCTTCTAGCAATCTATCAAAACAGCGGTCCGCGCCCATGGAAAGCTTCAGAAATTAACATTGCCGTTCAAATCGGCTCTCAATTAGGAGTCGCCGTCCAACAAGCAGAACTGCTGGTTCAAACCCAAAAACAATCAGCCGCCCTCGAACGTGCCCTCATTGCCGCCGACGCTGCCAACCGCTCAAAAAGCGAATTTCTGGCAAACATGAGCCACGAACTGCGCACCCCCCTCAACGCCATTCTCGGTTTCGCTCAAGTCATGGATCGCGACTCCAGTTTATCCCACCAGCAACGGGAACAGATCCGGATTATTAATCGAGCCGGCGAACATCTGTTGAATTTAATTAACGACATTCTGGAAATGTCGAAAATCGAAGCAGGTCGAACTACCTTAAATGAAAACACCTTTGACTTGTACGACCTCCTCGACACTATGGCAGAGATGTTTGCCATCAAAGCCAAAAACAAAGGCTTGCGCCTCATAATCGATCGCCGCCAAGAAGTTCCCCAATATCTCTACGGCGACGAAGGCAAATTGCGTCAAGTATTAATGAACCTCCTCAGCAACGCTATCAAATTTACGAAAAATGGAGGCGTTGCCGTGCGAGTAGGAATGAAAGAGCCGGAAGCTGCAGCTAACCTCGAACCCAATTCTCAATTCTCGATTCGCTTCGAGGTTGAAGATACCGGCTTCGGTATTGCTCCCGGAGAAATAAATACCTTGTTTGAAGCCTTCGTTCAAACCGAAAGCGGTCGTAAATCCCAACAAGGGACCGGTTTGGGTTTGCCAATTTCTCAAAAATTTGTAGAATTGATGGGAGGGGAAATTACCGTTCGAAGCGAAGTAGATTGCGGTTCTATTTTTGCTTTCGAGGTTGCAGTTAAACTGGGTTCGTCTTCCGAACTTTCTCAACCCAAGACCAAGCGCAAGATTATCGGTTTGGCACCCGACCAGCCGGAATATCGGCTCTTGGTGGTGGAGGATGTCAAAGAAAACCGCATGGTTTTGCAGGAGTTGCTCGGCAGTCTCGGTTTCCACGTTCGCGCTGTCGAAAACGGCAAAGAAGGGGTTGCGATGTGGAAAAGCTGGCGGCCTCACTTGATTTGGATGGATATGCGGATGCCGGTGATGGACGGTTACGAGGCTACCAAACAAATAAAAGCAAATCCTAAAGGTCGCGATACGGTCATTATTGCCTTAACTGCCAGTGCCTTCGAGCAAGAACGACAAATTGTTAAGGAGGCCGGCTGCGACGATTATATGCCAAAACCTTTCCGTCAGGATGTTTTATTGGCAAAAATGGAAGAACATTTAGGGGTGCGCTATCTCTACGAAGAACCTGCAGCACAGATTGTTGATAATTCCGATACCAATGGCGATACTCCCACTGAGGAAAATGTCGAAGTTTATTTATCGGAAATGCCGTCCTCGTGGCTCGAACGAGTTTATCGAGCTGCTAGCGAATGCAGCGACGATAAAATTCTGGAACTGCTAGAGGAAATTCCCCAAGAAAGTTCCCCGCTAGGACATTTTCTTGCGGACAAGGCTAATAATTTCCTCTTTGATGAAATAATAACGCTAGTCCATGGTTAATTGTCAATGGTTAATTGTTTTTTTTGCGGCAATTAACCATTAACGATTAACCATTGACAATTAACGATTAACAATTAACAATTAAAGATGGATTTAGAACTGATAAAACAAGCTAACATTCTCGTCGTTGACGATACCCCCGATAACATCCGCCTTTTATCGGCTATTTTGACAGAAAAAGGTTATCAAGTCCGCAAAGCTCTTAACGGTCAAATGGCTTTGAAGGCGGTGCAAGCTTCCGTTCCCGATTTGATTTTGCTGGATATTATGATGCCGGAATTGGATGGTTATGAAGCTTGTCAAAAGCTGAAAGAAAATCAGAAAACCTGCGAAATTCCCGTGATATTTCTCAGCGCTTTAGACGATGTTTCGGCTAAGGTAAAAGCCTTTGAAGCAGGAGGGGCAGATTATATTACTAAGCCTTTTCAAAAGGCAGAGGTTTTGGCTAGGGTTCGCCACCAACTAATTATTAGCTACCAGCGAAAGGAACTCGAAGAAAAAAATCAAAAGTTGCAAATAGAAATTAAAGAAAGGCAAAATATTGAATTGGCTTTACGCATTGCCAGGCAAAAGTCGGAACGTTTGTTATTGAATATTTTCCCCAGGGCTATTGTCGATCGCCTCAAAGAAGTAGAAGGCCCTATTGCCGAACAATTTGAGGAGGTAACGATTCTTTTTGCCGATATTGTTGGCTTTACTGCTTTTGCTTCTCGGGTTTCTCCTTTAGAGCTGGTTAATTTGCTCGGCGGCGTTTTTTCCGCTTTCGATCGCCTCACGGAAAAATACGATTTGGAGAAGATTAAAACTATTGGCGATGGTTATATGGTAGCCGGTGGTTTGCCTATTTCTCGAACGGACCATGCAGAGGCGATCGCTAATATGGCTTTGGATATGCTGTCAGAAATTACTACTTTTAAAACCGATACGGAGGATGAGTTAAAGCTTCGCATTGGTATTAACACCGGTCCGGCGATCGCTGGCGTTATTGGCTCTAAAAAATTTAGTTACGATTTGTGGGGCGATACGGTTAACTTGGCTTCTAGAATGGAAGAATTAGGAGAAACTGACAATATTCAAGTTTCCGAGTCAACTTATCAACTATTAAAGGATAAGTATGTTTTTGAGAAACGAGGTGAAATTGAGGTGAAAGGTAAAGGAAAAATAACTACTTATTGGTTGCTGGGACGTTCGCAGTAACGACTTTAGTCGTAGTTCGTAGTAACGACTTTAGTCGTAGTTCG
>CAZUCT010000370.1:0-5510 GCA_964619285.1 uncultured bacterium
CGAACTAACTTTTTTATCGCTAAAGCGATTACTACGAACTTACTTTTTTATCGCTGAAGCGATTACTACGAACTTACTTTTTTATCGCTGAAGCGATTACTACGAACTAACTTTTTTATCGCTAAAGCGATTACTACGAACTAACTTTTCCCGACAACCACCACAAGCCAATTACAGTAAAACTTGCTAAAACAGCCCCCAAACCAAAACAAAAACTATATCCTTTAGTCGCCGCTAAATAGCCGCTAGCTAAAGCACCCAAAATAGTGCCGACACCGATAACAGAATTATAAACCCCCATTGCCATAGCTTCTTGACCTTTGGGAGCCAAAGCTGCCACCGACATCGTACTCGTCAAACCTAGGGCCGACCAAGTTATACCAGTTCCTAAATGAACCAATCCTATCAGAATTAAACCCATACTTTTACTGGGTTCTAAAATTGCTAAAAGCATCAGGGCCAGAAAAATAGCAATCCTCGCTCCCAGAGCTGTTGCTTGTACCTTCATGCTATTTTTTCCTTGAATAAAATCACCCATCGGCACATATAAAATTGTCTCGATTAACGATTTGCCAAAGATAATTAAGACAACTTGGGCATTGGTTCCTCCAAAGACATCTTTGATAAACAAAGGAAAAGGAAGATAAACTATTTGGAGAGTGAAAAACAAAAACAGCGAGCAGACATAGTAAATTGTCAGCGGGTTTTCGATATTTTCTTTTAGTCCTTGCAGTCTTCTCGGACGCAAAATATAGAAAATGCTGCGGGATGGGTAAAACAGCAAACGTCGTTCGTTAAGTGCCAGGGGCAAACGCCCGATTAAAGTAGGAGTAAAAGGGCGACTTTGGCGAAATTTTTCTGGTTCTTCAACCCAAAAAAGGCAAAGAATTAAACTTATAAAAGCTGCAATTCCAGCTATTACAAATAAAATTCTCATGGCCTCGGACTGGTTCCACCATTTCGAGAGAAAAGTCAGGGAGGTTGCCGCCATTATCAAAGCCAATAGAAAGCTCCAACCGTTAATTAAAAAGAACTTGCCGAAAGTTTTCGACCATTGTTTTTCGGGAACCGTATCTAAAACTAAAGCGGTGGAAATTGGCGTAACTGCTGCCATTAAAAAAGCGCCTAAAGTGCTGAATTTTAAAATTTCGCTAACGCTGTCTCCCGAACTAATTAATAATGCCGACAAGGCAAAACCAATTACGCCGATAATTAAAAAAGGACGACGACTTTTAACTTTATCGGATAAGTTGCCCCAAAAAACAAAAGCTATTACCCCTGCCAGAGCAATACTAGAGTTAATTTTGCCGACATCGACGACGCTGCCGCCGACGACTTGAACGATAAATAAGGGGAGGATATTAATAAATAAACCCTCCCCTATTTTATAAGGAACAAAGGCAAAAAACCAAGTGGGAATTGGTATTTTGGAGTTAGTATCTGTTAACATGATTTCTGTTTAATATCTGCACCGTAGAACGGGCATCTTGCCCGTTCGCACCCCCTTCTACAACAAACGTTTCAAAGCTAACTTAAATCCCGCCACCACATCCTCGCCGCTTAAAATCGTATCGGCGGGATATTGAGTAATAGAACCGTCGGCGCGATAAACATAAGCTAGTTTGTTTTTGCGATCGATTAACCACCCCAACCGCACCCCGTTAGTAATATATTCTTCCATCTTTTCTTGGAGCTTTTTTAAACTATCGTTTTGGGAGCGAATTTCGATAACAAAATCCGGTGCCAGATTTAAAAAGCCATCTTCTCCCTCATCCCATCCCGCCCCCAACCGCTCTTTAGCGACAAAGGCAGCATCGGCGGAACGCACGGCCCCATTTGCCAATTTGAACCCGCCGTTGGAGCTGAAAACTTCCCCGAGTTCGTTACTTTCGACCCAAGGACCGCAAATAAGAAATTGCTTTTGCTTCTCTATTGCTAGAAATTCCTCCAGTAGGTGCCATAGTTTCTAAAGTTCCGTTAGCGTTGCGCTCGAATCGCAGTTGCGGATTTTGGGATGCTAGTAACATCAATTCTTCGTCGGTTATTCGAGACAAAGAGCTTACCATGATTTTTTCCTCTGCTTCTGCAAACTATCGGACGGGCAAGATGCCTGTCCTACGGTGGAGAGACGCGGAGAGGGGGAAGACAAGAGAGAGGTTAAACTATCTTGTCCTCCCACACTTCCCACACGGACCAACTCCCTTGTCTCCCTTTACGCTGCCCCTGTCAGCAAACCGCTGTGCCTCAACAACGCTTCGGTGCCGGGCTCGCGGCCTCGGAACTTCTTAAACACTTCCATCGGATGCAAGCTGCCCCCCAAGGCCAACACCGTCTCGCGGAAACGCTCCCCAGTAGAAGCGATCGCCTCCTCATTTTCCAAGTCCGCCTCCTCGAAAGCAGCAAAGGCATCGGCGCTCAACACCTCGGCCCACTTATAACTGTAATAACCGGCGGCGTAACTGCCCGAGAAAATGTGCCCGAAGGCGCACAAAAAGGCATCTTCGGGCAAGGGCGGCAAAATAGTAGTTTTCTCGGCAATGCGGTTGCGAACGCCAACGACGGTTTCTTCGCCGCCGGGTTGGTAGCGGTGGTGGAGTTCTAAATCTAGCATACTGAAGTACAACTGGCGCAACATGACGCTGCCGCTCATAAAGGTACGCGCTGCCAACAGCTTTTGATAGTAATGTTCCGGCAGGGGTTCTCCGGTTTGGTAGTGTTTCGCCATGCCGAAGAGAGTGGAGCGATCGTAACACCAGTTTTCCATAAACTGACTCGGCAGTTCCACCGCATCCCATTCTATATTATTAATGCCGGCGGCTCCCGGATAGTCAACCTCGGTTAACATATGTTGCAAACCGTGGCCAAATTCGTGGAACAGGGTTTCTACTTCGTCGAAGGTCATCAAGCTGGGTTGCCCGTCTATGGGCGGAGTTTGGTTGCACTGCAAGTATGCCACTGGCAGGCGAACGCTCGCCCGGTTGTCTTCGATAATCTTGGCGCGGTTGATGCACTCGTCCATCCAAGCGCCGCCCCGCTTTTCCGCCGGGCGACTGTAGGCGTCTAAGTAGAAATAGGCGATCGCGCTCCCATCCCGACTCACTTGGAAATAGCGCGCGTCTTCGTGCCACACTGGCGCGGTACCGTCTGCCGGAGTGATGGTAATGCCAAAGATGCGATCGACCAAACCAAACAACCCATCCAGCACTTGCTGCAGGGGGAAATAGGGCCGCAACTCTTCGGCGGTGAAGGCGAATTTATGTTCCCGCAGCCTTTCCGACCAAAAGCTTTGGTCCCAGTTGCGGAAATCTTGGGCTTCCTCCGCGCCGTTGCTGGCAGCAAAGGCTTTGAGTTCTTCTATTTCTTTGGCGGCGGCATCGTAACTCGCGCCCCGCAGTTCTTCGAGCAATCCTTCGACTGCCTCGACGCCAGGAGCCATTTTACTTGCCAGGCTTAATTCTGCATAAGTTTTAAAGCCCAGGATGGCGGCTTTTTGCTGGCGCAGTTCTAAGGTTCGTTCGATTAAGGGGTAGTTGTTGCGATCGCCACTGGCAGCGCGACCGATAAACGCTTTATACAGTTTTTCCCGCAAGTCCCGACGCTTGCTGTGCTGCATGAAGGGTACATAACTGGGATAGTCTAGGGTAATGCGCCAAGGTCCGGTTTCGGGGGCGGCGTTTTCTGCCCCTTCCGCCCTGGCCGCTTGGGCCGCCAAACTGAGCAAGCTGGGAGGTAAACCTTCTATTTCTTCTTTGTTGGCGAGAGTGAGGCTAAAGGCTTTGGTGGCATCGAGGACGTTATTGCCAAATTTAGTAGATAGTTCTGCTAGTTCTAATTGAATGGCGTTGAAGCGATCGCGAGTTTCTCCTGTCTTACCCACGCCGGAAAGTTCTGCATCCCTGATAGCTGTTTCTATAATCCGCTGTTGTGCCGGTTCGAGGTTTTCCCAATTTTCGCTCTCGCGCAGTTGTTTAAATCCTTGGTACAGCGGTTTGCTTTGATTGAGTTTGCTTATAAATTGTACGACTTTCGGCTGGATGGTGTCGTGAGCTTCTCGCAATTCGGGGCTATTTTTTACTCCCATTAAATGAGTAACTATTCCCCAACTCCAGTTAATTCGATCTACAATTGCCTGCAAAGGTTCCACCAAGTCGCTCCAGGTTGGCTTAACTTTAGCTTCGAGAATGGCTAGTTCTTTTTCTACTTCTGCCAACAGCTCGGTCATGCCGGGAACGATATGTTCTGGTTTTAGCTCTGCAAAGGGCGGCAGTCCTTTACCTATTAGTAATGGGTTTTTCGTTAAGGTTGCATTTGCACTCATGGTCTGTTTTTTTCTGTTAGTTTTGGCTTGGCTGAAATTGCCCTGATATTATAGCATGGAAAAAATTTTATTTGGGGCGAGTTAAATCAAACTTTGCAGCAAGGATAGATTTACATAACTGGCATCCCCCGCGTTCCCGCTAATTACAGTAAAGGATTTTTCTTTTTCTCCCAGATGGTTTAAGACTAGGGTTGCCCCGGTCAAATCTTGGTTTTTCGTATAATCGTTGACGGTGACAATGGTTTTTAATCCCGCTTTTAAGGCCGCTTGCAAACCGTGGTGGGAGTCTTCAAAGACGATGCATTCTTCTGGTTTGGCATTCATTTTTTCTAAGACATATTGATAGATATCTGGGGCGGGTTTTTTTTGAGCTACCATATCTCCGGCGGCGATAACTTCAAACCAAGAAACGCTTTCTTTCCCTAAAGTCCGTTCCAACAGGGCGGTAACGTTGGGGAGGGCGCTGGTAGTGGCGATCGCTAATTTCACCGATGACTCTCGCGCTTCGTCCATCAACCGCCTCACCCCCGGGCGTAAGGGAATGCTACCTGCGGCTAGTAGTTTTCGATAACGATCGGTTTTTGCTTTGTGAAGTTTGGCGATAAATTCAAGGCGATCGCCCCTCGGGATAAAATCTGGTTCGTACTTCTGGAGGTAAAAATCTATACGTTCTTTCCCCCCGCTTACTTCCAGCAGTTGTCCATAGAGGGACTCGGACCATTCCCAGTCTAACCCCTCATCGGCAAAGGCCCGATTAAAGGCGATTCTATGGCCATCTCGTTCCGTCTCTGCCAAAGTCCCATCCACGTCGAAAATTAATGTCCCCAGTTTGCTCATTTTTTTTAGATTTTAGATTTGATAGCGATGGCCCAGCCCTTTCTGGGCGCAACAGCCTTAACTTTAATCGGACTTATATATAGCAACCCTATTTGAGTTGTGTCAAATAATTAGACGCTTTAGGCATGCATGCAAGAGGCAAAAGGCAAGAGTAGGGAATAGGAAAAAGGGAAAAGTAAAGCTAACAAAGAAACTTTCGATTTTTTTCTCCTTTTTAATTGTTCGCAACCCATTTAGGATTGCTATAGCATTTTCAGAGAATGCCACCAAATTAAGAAACCCGGTTTTTCCGGAAAAACCGGGGGTGCATCCCAATTTTGAATAAAGCCAAAAATTTAATGCTTTAGGTCAGAGG
>CAZUCT010000371.1:0-5459 GCA_964619285.1 uncultured bacterium
TAATCGCTACTACCAACCAATCGCTAAAGCGATTACTACGAACTAATCGCTACTAGCAACCAATCGCTAAAGCGATTACTACGAACGAGACTAATCAATTCTCAAATTAAAAGGAAGTCGGACGTAAATACCTTTAGGGTCGTTCATCGCCCCTAAAACTGCCAATTCTTCTTGCAATTTTTCCAACTCGGCTATCAAGAGATTTTCCGTAGTAGTTGATACCTCCAATTTAGCACCCGATAAACGCTCAAAAATCTGCTCTTCAAAACTCCTAAATTTAGGATATTCTTCAACCTTCCAATCATCTTCTAATTCTGCCTCTACCGCTGCAAGTTTAACCGCATCGTCGATGCCGCCAATGTCATCCACCAAACCCAAATTTTTAGCATCAATACCAGACCAAACTCGACCTTGAGCGATTTCTTTAACGGTAGCTTCTGGCAGCTGTCTGGTCTCGGCAACGTTCTTAACAAAGCGATCGTAAATTAAATCGACAATATTCTGAATTAAAGCCAATTCTGCGGCAGTTTTCGGACGAGAAACGGTGTTAAGATTAGCCAAATCTCCAGTAGTAACGGCATCCCAAGTAATGCCGTTATCGTTGGCGAGTTTTTGCACGTTAAACAAGATACCAAAAACCCCAATAGAACCGGTAATAGTATTTTCTTCGGCCAAGATTTTATTTGCGTTCATGGAAATCCAATAACCCCCAGAAGCAGCAAAATTTCCCATGGAAACTACAACGGGTTTATCCTTTGCGATTAACTCCACTTCTCGACTAATAACTTCCGAAGCAGTAACGCTACCGCCAGGACTGTTAACCCGCAAAACTACGGCTTTAACTTTATCGTCGAGTCGGACTTTTCTTAACTCTCTCGCTAGGCGATCGCCTCCTATCTGTCTGGGAGTTCCCTGACCGTTAACTATCTCTCCTTCGGCATAGACAATAGCGATTTTATTCTTACTATCGGCCTTGCCCCTGGAAGCTTTTACGACGTCAGAAACTTGAGAATAAGTTCCCAAATTAATCTGGCGAAAAGAGCGATCGTCCGAGTCTTTACCCGTCTTTTCTTTCAACTCCTCGATAATTTCATCGGGGTAGGCAACTCGATCCACTAAATTACTGTTTAAAGCAGCATCGGCAATTAAAACTCCTTGAGAATTAGCGATCGCCTGCAACCCATCCACAGTTAACTCCCGACTGGATGCCACGCTTTGCAGATAGTTACTCCAAATATGCCCCAACAACCCCTGAAGTTGCTCTCGGTTTTCCGGGCTCATTTGTTCGAGGAGAAAAGGTTCCACCGCCGACTTATATTTACCAACCCGGGTAACTTGAACGCCGATGCCGAACTTTTCCAAAGCACCGGTTAGGAACATCACCTCGGAACTAAAACCGTTAAATTCGATGCTGCCCAAAGGATTAATAACTATCTGGTTTGCCACCGAACCGAGATAATACTCCGCCTCCGTCCAGTCAATATCGTAAGCGATAATCTCTTTGCCGCTATCTCGAAAACGTTCCAGGGCGGCCCGGACTTCTTTGAGATTAGCCAAACCCGTAGCGCCAGGAACGTTACTGCCTTCAATAAAAAGACCGATAATACGGTCGTCTTCGGCAGCTTCGTCGATGGCGCTAACAACATTTCTGAGGGCGAGGGTTGCCGCTTTGTCTCCCGAGAAAACTTCTTCGAGGGCCTCGCTGGTGGTGGAGGTTACTTTTGCATCTTGAATGGTAGTGCCGAGGTCGAGAACTAAAACAGTTTTGTCCTCGACTTTCGGTCCCGAGTCTTTAGCGCTGGCAGCGATGGAAATTACTAAAGATAGCAGTCCGCCCACTCCAACAGTTAGGAGAAGGGCGATCGCTATTATACTGCCTACTAAGCTGGCAAAGGTGAATTTAAGAAAGTCTTTCATAATATTTATTGGGGAATGGGGAATGGGGAATGGGGAATGGGGAATGGGGAATGGGGAATCGGAAGAACAGGCAATTAGCAGTTAGCAGTTAGCAGTTAGCAGTTAGCAGTTAGCAATTAGCCATTAGCCATTAGCCATTAGCCATTAGCCATTACCCATTCCCTATCTTAATCTTTCCAAGATGCCGGAGTGTTGGAAGTCGGTTAAATTGGTATTGCCAGTACAGAATAGAACCGCAGTCAATTCGGCGATTAAGACTTCTGCCAACTGGTTGACAGACTCTTGGGAGTCCGCTGCAGCTTGGAGAAATGGCCAGGCCAAACCTGCCAAGTCAGCACCCAGAGCGATGGCCTTAGCGACATCCAACCCGTCGCGCAACCCTCCAGAAGCAATTAAAGGAATATCGGGGGCGACCTCGCGAACTTGGGTCAAACATTCGGCGGTGGGCAAACCCCAATTAGTAAAAGTTGTCCCCAACCGTCGCTGGCGGAAATCTGTGGCCCGCTCTCCTTCGATTTTGGCCCAAGACGTGCCCCCCGCACCGGCGACATCGATGGCCCCTATCCCGGCATCGATTAATTTTAGCGCCATCTTGCCAGAGATGCCGTTACCGACTTCTTTAGCGATGACCGGCACCGGTAATTTCGCGCACAAGGTCGAGATTTTTGCCAGCAACCCGCGAAAGTTAGTATCTCCTTCGGTTTGGACGAATTCTTGCAAAGGATTGATGTGTAAAATGAGGGCATCTGCTTCGAGAATGTCGATCGCTTTTTGACACTGTTCGATGCCATAATTATAGTTTAGTTGAACCGCGCCGATATTGGCAAATAAAAGAATATCTGGAGCGATGCTTCTGACGGCAAAAGTATCTGCTACTCCCTCGTTTTCGATGGCGACTCGTTGAGAACCGACTCCCATTGCAATTTGATATTTTTGCGCCGTTTCTGCCAAACGATAATTAATTGTTTTGGCTCGTTCCGTACCTCCAGTCATGGAAGAAATGAGGAGGGGTACTGTTAATTTTTTGCCTAAAAAAGTAGTGGTTAAATCGATATCTGAGGGGTCGATTTCTGGCAGACAGCAATGGGAAAAACGATAGCGTTCTAGTCCGTTTGTAGTAGTATTAAATTGTACGTTTTCTTCCAAACACAAGCGCAGATGGTCTGCTTTACGAGTTTCGGTTTCCGATGGTTGGTTCATGGTTATCTATTGGTAATTTTTGGCTGGTGCTAAATCGGACTAATAACATACTTTCATCAAAAAGGCAAGTTTTTAATTTTGATGCCCGTCATCTTTTGGGAATAGGGAATTAACAATTAACAATTAACAATTAAGTAATATTTCGGTAGCGCGAACTCTATAATTTTGTTATAATCGACAGCCAACTTAAATAATTCTAAATTGACAAGAATTTTCCGGAAAGCTCAACTAGAACTAAGCAGTTTGTAGTAAGCACTTTAGTGCTTTAAAATGTTTTATTTAAAGCACTAAAGTGCTTACTACGAACTCAAAAACCCAGGAGAAAAACAAATGGAATTTGAAGAATTGCGACCCTTTTTTAACGGACAATATTATCTCAGCGAATACCCCGACGCGCCCGGCAACTTTGGTTCGGCGTGGGAACACTTTAAAGAAGTAGGCATACCAGAACATCGCAGTCCCAGTTCCGGTTACGATAGAGTCTATTACCTCAGTCAAAATATAGATACATTAAACGCCACTAACCGACGAGACTTAATTATAGGTTTAGAAGGAAGCGATCGCCTCCAAGGTCGCGGTCGTCGAGATGAAATCTATGGTAACGAAGGCAACGATACTCTCATCGGCAACGAAGGAAGCGATCGCCTCTGGGGCGACTCCGGCAGAGACAAACTCGTAGGCGGCACCCACAACGACAAACTCCACGGCAACCAAGGAAACGATCGCCTTTTCGGCAACTCCGGAAGAGACACCCTCATCGGCGGCAAAAACGACGACTTCTTGCGCGGCGGCAGCGGCAACGATAAATTATTAGGCAGCGCAGGTAACGACAGTTTATTAGGCGATGGGGGCAGCGATACCCTCATCGGCGGCGGTGGTAGAGACAAATTCTTCCTCGGCAAAAATACTGGCGGCGATAGCATCTCCAAAGCAGATGTAATTAGAGACTTCGCCAACGGCGAAGATTTAATTCAATTAAGAGGCAACCTCACCTTGGACGACCTAAAAATTACCCGAGGCAGCGGCGGCAATACTGGCGATACTATTATTCAACTTCGAGAAACCAACGAATATTTAGCCGTCCTCAAAAACGTTAATCGCGGTTCGATAGATATCGACGACTTCACCGGTTTTCCCAAACCCACCCC
Source organism: uncultured bacterium (assembly GCA_964619285.1). Classification (GTDB taxonomy): domain Bacteria; phylum Cyanobacteriota; class Cyanobacteriia; order Cyanobacteriales; family Microcoleaceae; genus CALKCV01. The sequence continues at coordinate 4,266 of CAZUCT010000371.1, forward strand.
CGGCACCATCGCCCTAACCGCCGCTAACTTCACCGTCAGGGAAAGCGACGGCACCGCCAGGATAGTTTTAGAACGCACCGACGGCAGCGATGGGGCAGTCACCGTAGATTATACTACCAGCAACGGCAGCGCCACTGCAGGTTCCGATTATACCGCGACTTCTGGCAGGTTGAGATTTGCCGACGGTCAAACTCGCAAAGCTTTTACTATTCCTATTAATAACGATAGCGAGGTAGAAAGCGACGAGACTTTAGAAATAACTTTGAGTAACGCCAGCGACGGTAGTTTGGAACGTTCTGCAGCAACCCTCACCATTACAGACGACGACGTATTGGAACCCGTACCCGCAGTTATTACTAGCGATACGATTAAATTCTCTCCCACCGACGGTCAAGAGGCGATCGCTGCCAGCGGTGCCCCCAGCATTACCATCGGCACCCAAACTATTTATATCGGTACCTGGCAAGAGTCGAGCAACAATCAAGATCCGATAATCGCCAGTTTCGACAGCGCCAACTCCAATAACAACTGGATGCGAACCGACTACGAAAGCACCGGTGCCGACGGTCGCGGTTACGGTTTATTCTGGGATGGCGACGACCTCTACGCCGCCTTCAGCACCGACGGCACCCAGGGCAGCAGTAGCGAAGACTTCCGGCGGGCGGCGGCGGATGCCCAACAGTCTTGGTTGCGCAGTTACGGCAGCGGCGGCGGCGCTAAAATTGGAGTAGTGGCGAAACTGGATGAAACTACGGGAGAAATGACCGATGCGGCCTTTTTATCTTCTTTATTGAGCAGCGGTGATAGTAATTCTTTAGCAATTACGGATTTGTCTGTTAGCGACAGCGGCAATTTAGTAGTGGAGGCAGATTCTTGGTTTTCCCCCCGCAACCCCGACGGCAGTCGGATGACTCAGGTTAGCGATGGCAGTTCGCCCTTCGATTACACCGTAGAGATTGCCCCAGACTTAAGTCAAGTGGTTAGCACTTCTGCGGTGGGTTGGGTTTCGTAGGTAACGAAGAAACCCGGTTGGGAAAAAACCGGGTTGGGAAAAAACCCGGGAAAAAACCCGGTTGGGAAAAAACCGGGTTGGGAAAAAACCGGGTTGGGAAAAAACCCGGTTGGGAAAAAACCCGGTTGGGAAAAAACCCGGTTGGGAAAAAACCGGGTTGGGAAAAAACCGGGTTGGGAAAA
>CAZUCT010000372.1:0-5437 GCA_964619285.1 uncultured bacterium
AGAGCGGAAATGCGGCGCTTGTGAGTCAACTCGGCCAGGGGGTTAGTCTGGTCCAGAAACTGCGACAGTTGGCTCGAACCAAAAAATTCCTTAATCGCCGCCACCAGAGGTTTCGGGTTCACCAAACTAGCCGGGAACAAATTATCGCTCGGCGAAATCGTCATGCGTTCGCGGATAATCCTTTCCAGTCGGGTCAAACCTGCCCTTATTTGATTTTGCAACAGTTCCCCCACGCTGCGGACCCGCCTGTTCCCTAAATGGTCGATGTCGTCGGTTTGGCCGATGCCGAATTCTAGGTTAATCAGGTAGTCGATGGCCGAGAGGATATCTTCTTTGGTAAGGACTCTGGTGGTATCGGGAACTGCGAGACGGAGCTTTTTATTGAGCTTGTAGCGGCCTACTTTGCCTAAGTCGTACCGTTTGGGGTCGAAGAAACGGGACTGGAGCAGTTGTTCCCCGCCGTCTACCGTGGGGGGTTCCCCGGGACAGAGTTTGCGGTGGAGTTCCATGAGGGCTTCTTCTTCTCCGTATTGGCCTTCTTTTTCGATGGTTTTTTGGAAATATTCGGGGTGGCGGAAGGAGTCGAAGATTTCACCATCCGAGAGACCGAGGGCTTTGAGCAGGACTTGGGCGGAGAGCTTGCGGGTTTTGTCTATTCTGGCCCAGACTAAATCGTTTTTATCGGTCTCGAATTTGAGCCAGGCCCCACGGTTGGGGATGAGACTGGCGCTGAAGGTGCGGCGACCGCTTTTATCGACTTCGGATTTGTAATAGACTCCTGGGGAGCGTACTATTTGGTTAACGATTACTCGCTCGGCTCCGTTGATGATGAAGGTTCCTCGGTCGGTCATTAGGGGCAGGTCGCCGATAAAGACCTGTTGTTCTTTCATTTCCCCGGTTTCTTGATTTAGGAGTAAGGTGGGGACGTACATTTGGACTGTGTAGGAACTGTCTCTTTGTTTGGCTTCCCGTTCGTTGTATTTGGGTTGTTTGAGTTTGTAGTTTTTCGCTAGGAAGTGCAGTTCTATACTCGGCACGGGCAGAAAATGCGTTTTTTGATTTCTCAGTCAACATACTCTTAGGAGTCGCGCAAAAATAAACTACCAGATGAAGGAAAATCGTAGGTCGGGCTCGCGCGAACCTCCACCCAACAAGTCGATACCTTATTACTACGCAAGTCCTTAACTCAAAGAAAAAAAGATGTTTTTGAGTATGAGTGTGAGTCACTCGTCATGAGTGTGAGTCATGAAAAGCGCAATTCCTCCCCGCGTCAAGTATATTACCAAAACAGAAGGACGCGATTACAGGTTTAGTGGTATTAATCGCGGTCACTTGACTCCTTCTTCTGAAAGAAACAGAACTCCCAAAGATGTATATTCGACGTTTCTGACAACTAATGTACTGCCAATGCATGTAGCTAATAATGTTTTAGGTGCATGGAGAAGACTTGAAGGGTATAGCCTAGACCTTGTTAATATTTATGACAAAGAACTTTACATTATTGCAGGCGGTGCTGGATACGATCCCGACACCAGACCTGGGAACACTCCGGATTTATTTGTGTTTAACAATGTCGATCCCAACGATCGCAATGCTCTCCTTCCACCCAGACAAGGTGGAGTGTTTCAATATAATCCTAAAGTCATATTGACTCCCGCATTTACTTGGAAGATTATTGTTCCTTTGGAACCCGGTCAAGGAATACAAGATATTACGACTACCACACCAGTTATTGCCGTTATAACTCCTAACAGAAGTGCTTTAGTCAACCCAGACAGATTGCGTGAATACAGATTACCAGAAACCGAGACCTACAAGAACGAGTCAGGTAGCATCCTTCCTCAAAGAATCGAAAGTGCAGATCAATGGGATAGCTGGCAAACCTGGCGAGTGAATGTTGACTATCTTGAAGAACTGCTCGGCTCTGATTTCTTGTCAAATGTTCCTGAAAAAATTCAGAGCGTTATTGAAAAAGATAACTATAGACTTCCTGCTTAAAGAGGATGCTTCTTCATCGTGGATCGAGTAATTACCAAAAGTTAAATTTTATCGCTCTTCCGTACATATTACGAACGGAAGAGCCCTTTTTTTATTAGTCTCGCCAGAAGAAGCACTTATCTTGCAAGGACCCTAGATTTATTCCTCGGGAAAAATCCCTTCTGGGAACCAATCGTCTGCGAACGTTTCACCGTTGGGCATAGTAGTATTGAAGAACCAAGAACAAGTTCTCCAATTGTCTATGTCGGCATTTTTAAGGTTAACTTTGTAAAAACGAGTTTCAGCCACGTCGGCGTTTTTGAGGCTTGCTCCTTCCATGTCCGCATAATCGATCGCGCAGTAAGAGAAATGAATTCCTTCCATATTAGCACCCCGAGCGATCGCTCCTCTTAAATCCGATTCTGTTAAGGATGCCCCCGTTAAATCGGCTCCCTCCAAAATCGCGTTTTTCATCAGAACGCGCACAAAAACGGCAAATCGAATAGTGGTTTGGCTGAGATTAATTTCTTCGAGTTCGCCGGACTCTATGTAAGCACCGCTTAAGTCAGCGCCTATTAAACAAGCGCCATTCAATTTGGCATTCATAAGTCTAACTCCTCTAAAATCTCTCTCCCCTTGCGTATATCTCCTAAGTAACTCGGTTTCATCGAGGGTTATCTTCTTCCGTTCGGGAATGCGGTCGCTACTTAAAATTTCCCCATCGGGCATGATACAGTTGTAGATGTATGCGCTCTCAATATTGACATTTTCCAGGTTAGCATTTCTGAGATTAACGCGCTCAAACGAAGCACCGCTAACAGTGGCATTTTTGAGATTTGCTCCTTCGAGATTGGCATCATCTAGGATGCAGCTAGATAAATTGACCCCTTCCAAGTCGGCATAGCGAAAATTGGCTCCTTTCAAATCCGATTGTCGCAAGTCGGCATCTACCAACGATGCTCCTTCCAAAATAGCATTCCTCATGGTATTCCATCTCATCTTGGCGACCCACAAGATAGCTTGACTGAGATTAATTCCGTTGAGTTGGGAAGACGTTAAAATGGCTCCACCCAAGTCGGCATCTCTCAAGTCAGCACCTCTCAAGTCAGCAGATATCAGCTCGACTTCAGTAAAGTCTCTTTCACCTTTAGCATACCTTTTGAGTAATTCGGTTTGGTTCATAGTTCTCTGACGATCTTTAGGTTGACAATTTTAGCGTAACATCAAAAATTGACAACTTCTTTGGCCATCCCCGTCCAACTGCTCGTTAAGTAGTCATGCAAAAATATTTGCACATTTTTGAGATTCGTGTTAAAATGATTTGCTTTTGGTAAGTCGCCAGTGTTTCATCAGCGTTCTAAAAGCACGCTTAAAATTACAAGCAGTCAAGATAAGGAGACCAAGAGAAAATGAGATTTATACAAAACTTAAGCTATGAAACATTAAGCTTGTTAGATAGATTAAACAAACAAAGTAAACACAATCGAGTAAGACAAAGAGCTTTATGTATTAGATTGAGCTTTGAAAAGCATACAATCAAAGAACTCAAAGCAATTTTCAAAGTAAGTCGTTCAGCAATTTATAATTGGTTTAATAATTGGGAAGAGGAAGGATTAGTAGGGTTGTATGACTACAAAGGACGGGGTCGAAAAAAGCTTTTTAATCAAGAGCAACAAGAAAAACTAAAAGAATGGACCAGAGAAAATCCTAAACAATTAAATCTGGTGCAAAATCAAGCGGAAAAAGAGTGGGGAATTAAAGCTAGCAAAGATACGATAAAAAGAGTTTTAAAATTCGCTAACTTCACATGGCATCGCATCCGAAAAGTGTTAGGGAGTAAGCCTGACGAACAAGAATATGGGGAAAAATCCGAACTGCTCGAAGAGCTAAAAGAAAAAGAAAAACAAGGTAAAATCGACTTAAGATATTTGGATGAAGTCGGCTTTTCTTTAATTACATTAGTACCTTATTGTACGCAAGAAATCGGAGAACAAGTTACAGTAAAAAGTGAAAGAAGTAAGAGGTTAAATGTCCTGGGATTCTTTAACCGCAAAAATGAATTAGAATCATATATATTTGAAGAGTCAATTACGAGTAATGTAGTTGTAGCTTGCATTGACGTTCATTGTCAAAATCTACCAAAAGAAACTGTGTTAGTTATGGATAGAGCATCTATACACGACTGTAGTCTGGTACGGGGGCAAGAAGAAGAATGGAAAAAGAAAGGCTTAAGCATTTTTTGGTTGCCGACCTATTCTTCTGAGTTAAATATAATAGAAATACTTTGGCGTTTTATTAAATATTCGTGGCTAGATTTTGATGCCTATTCAAGCTGGGAAAGTTTGGTCGAAGCAGTTGAAAATATCTTGCGATCGGGTTGGAGAAAAATATGTAATTAATTTTGCATGATTACTTAGCAAAGATTCGGTTTTATTTTTAACAAGATTTTATCAGCCTCGTCTTTTCAAAGTTGTTTTTACCTGTTGGGAAGACGGTGTGACCAGAACTCATCGTTGCTGTTGCATATTTTGCCATCAGGCATGATGGTATCCCAGATATCTACGGGTTCCTTTCCATGAATGCCATTAAAGTACGCTCCTGTGAAATCAGTCCTTGTTAAGTCAGCACCATAAAACGTTGTGTGCTCAAGACTAGACTCTCTGAGGTTGGCATCAGTTAAGTCGGCTCCAATTTCAGCATAATCGAGGATAGCATCGCTGAGATCGGCATCTATTAGCTTCACATTAGATAGAATGGCATCAGTCATATCGGCACTGCGCAGATTAGCACCGCTAAGGTTAACGTAGTCTATAATCGCCCCCGAAAGATTAGCCCCACTGAGATTGATGCCGGACAAATCGTTCTTACCAGGCTCGTAGTCCTCTAATCCAGCAATGTTTAAGTTAGCGTTACTCAAATCGACTCCGGGGAAATCCCTCTCTCCGGCAGCATAGCGCTGGTACAGTTCAGAAACATCCATAATTTCTCTCCTCGATCGCTTGACATCAAAAATTTTAACATGAATTAGAGACGCTGACCGAGTCCGCATAATCGATCGCGCATTAAGAGAAATGAATTCCTTCCATATTAGCACCCCGAGCGATCGCTCCTCTTAAATCCGATTCTGTTAAGGATGCCCCCGTTAAATCGGCTCCTTCCAAAATCGCGTTTTTCATCTTGGTAATAGGTAATGGGATAACAGAAGAGGGATAAATTTGTAGCCAATACATCAAAAATGCCTGTAATTTATTACCGAGCAACCTATTACCCAAATCGTCAGCTTTTTGGTTTTTTCGGCAAACCCAATAAATATCAATCCTTAACCACAGACTCCATATATTCTCCCCATAACTGAGCCGCTTGACCGCTACCCCCATAAGTACCAGAATTATCGTCATTACCCAGCCAAATACCAGTAACTAAATTCCGTCGGGGAACGTAACCGATAAACCATAAATCA
>CAZUCT010000373.1:0-1687 GCA_964619285.1 uncultured bacterium
TGGGAACTACCATCACATCGGGATAGGTATAGTTGTTAGTTGACGGTATTGACAAGCGCATATCTGCTATAAAGGCTCGGTATGGTTGCCCTTTGAGACCGTACTTTAATGCCGCGTAAAAGTTACCAGCAATGTAATTGTGGTTGTCGGTTCCTCCAGTCATCGGTATTATCTCTCCATCGCGATATTCGCTTCTAAATTCTGCCGTAGTTTCCCGCTCTAAATACTCTTCGACAGAGTAACGGGTTTGGGTTGCTAACATTTGCTTTTCTCCTCTTTGACGATATCCTCAAGAGTTCGTTTTCTGATTATAGCAGTTTTTGTTGGGTTCCACGGAGGTCAAGAAACCCGGTTTTTCCAAAAAACCGGGTTTCTGAGGTACCCAAAAAATTGGTTTCTGGCAATACAAGACCTGCTCTCTAACAGTTTTTGTTGGGTTCCACGGAGGTCCGCACAACCTACAAGAAAATGGCTTAATTCCCAGTAAGGTGCGCGGTGCTACAGTTTAATTCTCCTACCAATCACCCATCCGCTACATCCGCTTACAATACCGCTGCTAACAATCATTAATTGCTTAACAAACTCCCGCCATTTCTACTAACTCGACGCAGACTTGATTGAGAAATTCTCGATCCACATATTCGGGTAAATCGGTTTTCATCTCTTTAATTTCCTCGAACAAATTCTCGGCTATTTGCTTTACCTCGTCGTAGGAAATATCCCCGTTTCTAATAGATAACAAATAAGCTGCATCTCCCACTTTATTTCTATGGACGTTAATTTCTCCTTCTTTTAACACTTCAATGCCCATTCTTAACAACCGAATGCAATGGCTCATGTGCTTCGCATCGTAACCGCACTTTCTCTCTAAGTCTTGGCGATCGCGATTTCTGCCCCGCTTCCACTTAGAATAAGACTCCCAATGACTCAAAGCCTGTCGATAAGATTGGGTTAAGTGCAACAGATGGATAAAATCGTTAGTTGACCTCGTATATTCCTGCACTTTCGGCAAAACTTCCTCTGGGAAGGGATGCTGTTTGATAATGCCTTTAAAATCTATCTTTTCTAACAATAAATCCCGCAGTTCTTTGGCCGGTTCCAAAAACTCGATGCAGTCCCGCACCAACATATAGAGAAACTCCATAAAAGCATTGATTTGAGACTTATTTAAAGGTCGATAGGTATCCTCATCCAGTCCGAAATCTTGAGGTACCGGTTTTTTCTCTGGGGGGTCGAGCAACCACTTGCGATGGGTTTCGACTCGCTTAATTTGCGCGTAAGCATAACCGACAAAGGAAGCGCGAATTTTTTGAGACAGGAACGAACTTCTATAGGAAATTAATTTTTCTCCCACTGGCGACAGCGCTAAATAAAATTCCGGGTCTAACCAGAGGGTTTCTAAAATATTGGGGTTGTTGTTATAAACCAGGGTCAGCAATTTTCTCAGCTCGTAAACGACGCAATCTTTCGCGTTATCGAGCATGGGATAAGCACCGGTTCCCGGTTCGTCCCAGTCGCGGTCTTTTTGTTCGTAAGATTTGAACCCCAAATAATAGTCTTTGGGGGCGATGAAAATGCCTTTATAGTCGCGATCGCTTGACGGAGTAGCGGTTCCGTAAGCTTGAGAACCCGTTAAGGCAAGCAGGATGATTCCGTTTTCGACTGTTTTTCTATCCATAGATTCTTC
>CAZUCT010000373.1:1787-5417 GCA_964619285.1 uncultured bacterium
TGGGGTGACATTTAATTGTTGTTGGGTTCCGCTTGGCGGAGCCCAACCTACAAGAGACTGTTCTTCTGGGGTGACATTTAATTGTTGTTGGGTTCCGCTTGGCGGAGCCCAACCTACAAGAAACTACAATAAACTCTCCCTTGTCTCCCTTGTCCCCCTTGTCCCCCTTGTCTCTCAAGACAGGGAAAGACCGGTTAACAGCAGAGTAAATAACTTGGGGCATAGCATCAACGAAGAGGTTTTAATGTTGACATCTGCTGTTGCGGTCCTTCCCCAAAAAGAGCTATCTCCTCCTGCCGCTCAAACTATCCATACTGAGGGGGACCATCTCCCCGTGGGTCGTAAGTCCTAATAACATCGATTCATTTGGCGATATGAGTTTGCCTGTAAGGACGCAGCGCTCCTCTTGTTGGGCCGTTGCCGGGAGGCTGGCCCGAATATCTGAATGGGAAAACTGGGGTCGAAATTCTCCAGATTTCTGCTGAACGTAATTCCAGAGAATATCTCGAATTAGGGCTTGATAGCCTTGGTTGTTGGCCAGTTCCTTCAGCCTATCCTTTAATTGCTTTTCTAGGCGGATGCTGGTTACTTCCATGTCAGTTGTTGAGGTTCTCGAAACGGTGTACATAAAAAATTTCTCCAAATTGACTCGACAATCGTGTAATATTAGTGTAGTATAAAAATGGTTCAATCGTCTAGTCCAGTTTTTAAAAGCCTTCAGTGAAAAAATTGTCAATCCTTCCCAAACACGGGCCAAATACAACTACAAGCGATCGCTCCGACCAATCAGGTCTAGGCGATGGCCACAGTGCTTCGCGGTCTGTTTTAGGATTTGTTTTTCTAGCTGGTATGTGCCATAAAGGTTTATATGGTGGTGCAAACAATTCCTTGGCGGAAGAGGGGATTGACGATTATAAAGAGGCCCCAAGGAAGAAGAGGGGGAGGTATGGTGTAAAAAGCTCCATACCTTTTTAGGACATCAAAAAGCAACAAGTCCTAGTTCTGGCCCCCGCTTCCGAAAATAAAGAGGCGGGGGCTGTTGTTTTTAGAAATTGGATTTTTAATTAGTTGACAAATTCGGTGGAGTCTAACGATGGGCTATCAGCTAGCATCTAAAATCTAAAACTCACAATTATCGGAGGAGGTACAGCCGTGACCAGTGCAATTCAAGTGCTAAATCAATCTGTTGTAGTATTCTCTAAAAACTATCTGCCCGTAACCCGGGTAAATATTAAACGGGCGATCGCGCTGTTGATTACTGGCAAGGCAGAACCTCTGGATCTTGGCAGCGGCAAGGGTTGGTCGGTACATTCTCCCAGCGTGGTTTTGTTTGTACCCGAAAGTATTCGTCTGACCTTTACTGGGAACGAACGTTTGTGGAAAATGCCCCCAGTAAACAGGCGGGAAGTCTTGAAGCGCGATCGCCATCACTGCCAATACTGCGGTTCTACGAAGCGGCTAACCTTAGATCATATAATTCCCCGGTCTAAAGGTGGCTTGCATACATGGGATAATGTAGTCGCAGCTTGCGAAAGGTGCAATAGCGTTAAGGGCGATCGAACGCCAGAACTAGCAGGGATGCCCCTACGAACTAAACCACGGGCGCCGATGCACCCCGCTATTGCCTTTGCCGAAAGCTTCTGGCGCGAACAAAAACTAGAAAATTAGGTAATGGGTAATGGGTAATACATTCCCCGTAGAACAGGCATCCTGCCTGTTCCCCCCGAACCCCATTCCCCAAATAAGAGTTTTGAGTTTTGAGTTGAAATGGCTCATAACTTCCGAAGCTCTTCAGATTAAAAAAGGAGAGACCACCGGAAATGCTGAAATTGACTTATACCGAATCAAGCTTTTACATGGAACGTTTGGCTCAATCTCCCGAACAATTGGTAGGGCGGCGAGCGATGCTGGCTATGCGAGTTGGCCAAAAAATTGTGGTGGAACCGAGCTCCGCTGCTTTTTTGCTGCCTATCGATCTGGATGCCATGTCAATGCTTGAAGAAGCAATACGAGAAGAAAGAAACGATACGATCGACTTATGCGAAGCAGACGAACAATATGCAGAGGTTAGCCTGGGTGGTACTTGGATAACTACGGACGTTCTCGGAGAAAGTGGGGTGTTTGTGACTGTATTGAGCGATCGAGTGGAGTTTTTACTCTTGAAACTTTGGCAAGAAGCACGAGCAGGTGCTTCTGTCGCCGATCGCTAAGTTACGGCAAAACGTAGAACAGGCATCTTGCCTGTTCCACCTGCCCGTTCGCTTCAGAAACCCGGTTTTTTCAAAAAACCCGGTTTCTTGCTTGGCTCTAGAAACCCGGTTTTTTCAAAAAACCCGGTTTCTTGCTCGGCTTTCGTTAATTGTTAATTATTAATTATTAATTATTCGGCAAAAACATAGTTTCCTCAATAGCCTCTCGAATTTCTGGAGGTAATTCCGCCACTCTATCTATGCATTCTTCCAACAACTTATTAGCGTTGTAATATTCCTTCAACAAATCCTTTTGGGACTTGGTAAAATTCAAATCGAAACCAATAGCAGCCTCAATTTTTTTCGCCCAATCCAAACCGCGAGCTTGCCGCCACTCTTCAAATTCTTCTTTTTCCTCTTTTGCTTCGGGAATTTCCGCTTCCAATTCTTGTAAAACTCGTTTTAACTCCGGTTCGATATCCAGAGCAAAAAGCGTCACTAAAACATTAGCAGGATTGAGATTGGGATTATAATTAAAAGCTAAATCCAAAGCAAAATCTCGCCCCCGATTAAAACTACTGACAAAATGGCGAGCTTTTGAACCGCCGCGACTGGGGTCAAAGTTTCTAACAAAGGCTATACCTAAAAGTCTGATAATCGCTAAATAAAAAGCTCTTAACTTTGCCGGTTTATAAGAGTATTGAACGACCCTACATTTTTCCTCTATCCAACGCAGAAGCTCTTGCAATTTCTCATCATCAGCTACCATAGCATCTGCAGATTTCTTCATCTCCCATAATTTCTCTACCACTTCATCCTGGGGCATAATGCTAACTGCCTGCAAACTATCTTCGGCTAAACTCTCGTTGGCAACAGGAGTTTTGCTAACTAAATTTTCCACCGCTTCGGCAATAAAATACGTTACCAACCAGTGGCGAAACCGAGTAAAATCCCGATTAAATCCCAAATAAATCGCCCCCAATAACGCCTCGAACATTTCCCCTAAAAGTTCTATTTGTTCTCTAGCATTTCTATATTTTTCGCTGCCTCCCAACAAACATAAATGCCTCAAATTTAATTGCATGGCAAATTCAAAAGCTTTTTGCCTGCTGACAAGTCTGCTTTTTAATTTAGTAATTTTTCCCTGAGTGAAATTGGGATATTTAACATCTAAATAGTCAATAACTACAGAGTTAAAAACCGAATCTCCCAGAAGAGCCAAACGTCTATATTTTAGCTCTTGTAAATCCTTTTGTTGGCGATTTAATTGATTTTTTTCGTAAATGTAGGAAGGATGGGTTAGGGCGATTTCTAAAAGTTCGCCTTCTGGAAAATCTGGAAGAGCGATCGCACCTCTAATAGCCTCTAAATCTATAATCATAATTAATAGTTCGTAGTAACGACTTTAGTCGTAGTTCGTAGTAACGACTTTAGTCGTAGT
>CAZUCT010000374.1:0-5383 GCA_964619285.1 uncultured bacterium
CTGAGGCCGAGAATGCCTCAGAATCCCAAACTGAGGCCGAGAATGCCTCAGAACCCGAAACTGATGTGAAGAAAACGGATGAAACGGCTCAAGATAATCAACCCAAAGAATCGTAAATAGGCTAAATTCTAGTTGCCCTAACAAGATACTCGAAGATTGGTCTAATGTATGACTAGACTGATGCTGGGGAAGAAAAAAGGGGTTAATTTATTTTGAGTTTGAGTCTTGCTAAGTAGCGTACAATTATCATAAGTAGTAATGGCGATCGTCTTAACTTTGATGCACCCAACCCAGTCCGTGCCGGTTCAAAGCTGGACTTTTGAATCGGAATCTGTTATTCGTATTGGCAGAGCTAACGATAACGATATTGTTATTTATAGCGCTGTAGTTTCCCGGCATCATGTAGAACTGTGGAAAGATCCTTCTGGCTGGGAAATTATTAATTTTGGTGCTAATGGCACTTATGTAAACGGGGAACCGATAGTACAGGTGGCTGTAAAAGATGGTACGATCGTCAGGTTGGGCAATTCGGGGCCTAAGTTACAGGTGGCGATCTCCGAAGATGAGCAAGGGAAGGTAACGGTTAAAACTCCTGATGGTAAAGTAGGTAAGCGATCGCCGGCTGCCAAAATAGATGCTAGACCCGATGAGGACACTATCATCACCCGTCGCCAATCTACTATTGAGGAGAAAATCGGAGGCGAAGATGATGTAACTATGTTTGATTTTGAGTAGCTTAAAGCCCGTGTAATGGAGGAAGATGGGTGGTTCTTCACAAACAGGACTTACGCACTAGGAACGAAATTTGGACAGATTGCTTCGCTGGGGAGCAAGTCACCTTTGCATATTTATTTTCTCATGACTCACACTCATGACTCACACTCATACTCAAGAAAAGCGTCTTTTTTGAGTAAGAGTAAGAGTAAGAGTAAGAGTATGAAATTATCGAGAGAGAAAAATTACAAAACTGACTTGCTCCCGCTTCGCTGCCGCTCGCAATGACAGAAATGGGTTTTTTTGCGTAAGTCTTAAAAAATTTAAAAAGCTTTGTCAAGGGCTTTTCCAAATTAATAATTAATAATTGTTAATTGTTAATTGTTAACTATTAATTACTTAGGAGGTATTCAAGTTGCTCACTCTTGGCGTCAACATAGACCACGTTGCCACTATTAGACAAGCCCGACGAGGAGTAGAACCAGACCCCGTTGCCGCTGCCACTCTGGCAGAATTGGCCGGGGCCGATGGCATTACGGCCCACTTGCGGGAAGACCGCCGTCACATTCAAGAACGAGATGTCCGTCTCTTGCGACAGACGGTGATGACTCATCTAAATATGGAGATGGCCCCTACTGAGGAAATGGTGGCGATCGCCCTTGACCTCAAACCAGACTACATTACTCTGGTCCCCGAACGCCGCGAAGAGATTACTACTGAAGGTGGTTTGGATGTTGCTGGCAATATCTCTCGGCTTACGGAAGTAGTGGCCCTGTTGCAAGGGGCGGGTATTCCGGTCAGTATGTTTATCGATGCGGAACCGCCCCAAATTGAGGCATCGGCAAAAATTAAGGCCAAGTTGATCGAACTGCATACGGGGCGCTATGCTGAGGCCCAAAACGAGGAGGAACGGAAAAAAGAGTTAGCTTTATTGGCTGATGGGTGTAGAATAGCGATCGCTGCCGGACTCCGAGTTAATGCCGGTCACGGCCTCAACTATTTAAACGTCTATCCAGTTGCTTGTCTGGAGGGAATGGAAGAACTAAACATCGGTCATTCTATTATCTCTCGGGCAGTCCTAGCAGGATTAGATCTGGCAGTCCGCGAAATGAAAGAAGCCATGCACGGTCAGTTTAAATCTGAATAGCTAATTGTCAATTGTTAATGGTTAATTGCTAATTGTCAATTACCCATTCCCCATTCCCAAAAAAGAATTATGCAAACTTATTACTACGTTCTAGCCAGCCAAAAATTTCTCATTGAAGAGGAACCCTTAGATGAAGTGTTAAGGGAAAGAAGGCGAGATTACGAAGAAAAAGGAAAAGAAATTGATTTTTGGCTGGTCAAAAATCCGGCTTTTTTAGAAGCACCTGAAATGGGAGAAAATAAGGCCAAATGCCCGCAACCGACGGCTGCTATTATTTCTACAAATCCTCAATTTATTACTTGGTTAAAATTGCGTCTGGAGTATGTAATTAAAGGGGAATTTGAAGCACCGTCGGAAACAATAGCGGACCCGATCGCATCTCTCGATCTAGCTTCTATGCAGCAATCTTGAACCATGATTTATAAAGGGCCAACCTCAAAATCAGTCGTTTTTGGTCGTCTGAGACTAAGAACGTCCCGGAAAAAAGGCGATCGCTTGCCACATTTAATGGCAGGGGCTCTTTTTTCTCTAATATCCTTGACAATTAAGCCAAATTATGCTAAGGCGCAGCAAATAGTCAATAATTGCCAACCGCCAAATCCTGGGGAGTATTTGGTGCTGATATCTACTCCGACTCCAGAAAGTCAGCAGGTGGCGATCGGCAGACTGCCGAATGATATAGATATCGGTCTTTGTCGTTATGTGGATCGCGTTGTCGCTAGGGTTGGTGGGTTTACAGATAGATCCCTGGCAGATGATTGGCGGCGATACGTCGAGGATATTATCCGGTTGCCCGCTTATGTGGTTGAAGGGAACGTCACCGCGCCACCGAACCCGACACCGCCGGGAACTAATCTGGGCTCGGGTTATGCGGTGTTAGTGGATTATTCGGAAGGACCGGAAATAGCGGCGGAGTTACAAAGGTTGTTAGCTCGGGATATCGGTTTGGTTTCTTACAACGGTAAAAATTTTTTGTTGGTAACTTATACGCAAGATGTTGGCGATGCCGCTGAGAGTTTGAAAAGGGTTAGCGATCGCGGTTTTTTCACTTTTTTAGTAAATAGCAGTCGAGTAATTTTAATTAATCCTAGAGTTCGCTTAACTATTAGCAATTAAACAAATACTTTCCCATTTTTTTGCAAGTTTTTTAAAAAGTCTTTTTGCCTGTATTTGTGTAAAAAGGCTTTTTTTAATTTTTGGGAATGGGGAATGGGGAATGGGGAATGGGTTAAACTGGTAACAGAATCATTAGGGTAAACCTTATGTCCTCTAAAAACTTGCCATCTCAAAGCACTATCTTGCTAAGTTGCTTGCTGCTGACCAATATCATTCAATATCAGTGGAACCCTCAAAAAGTCCTGGCACAACCCATTATCCCCGCCCGGGACGGTACCCGCACCAATGTCACCTCCCCAGATGGTAGCCTCTTTAACATCGATGGGGGCACTACTTCGGGAAATAATTTGTTTCACAGTTTCGAGGAATTTAACCTCAACATCGGTCAAACAGCTAATTTTATCTCTCATCCAAATATAGAAAACATCTTAGGACGAATTAACGCGAACAATCCTTCTTTAATTAACGGCTTAATAACTGTTACTGGCGCTAATTCTCACTTATTTTTAATGAACCCGGCCGGCATAATTTTTGGTCCTAAGGCTAGTTTAAACGTTTCGGCTTCTTTTACGGCTACTACGGCTACTGGTATTGGCTTTGGAAATCAGAATTGGTTTGAAGCTATTGGAAATAATAATTGGTCGAATCTGGTGGGGACTCCCAGTGCTTTTAAATTTGAAAATGCCCGGGCTGGCAGTATCGTTAATTTCGGTAATTTAGCAGTCAATTCTGGAGAAAATTTCACTTTATTAGGAGGCACTGTTGTTAATAATGGCTCTCTGACAGCCCCCCAAGGAAATCTTAACATCACAACTGTTACGGGAGAAAACTTAGTTAGAATTAGTCAACAGGGTCATTTATTAAGTTTAGAAATAGCCCGGAGTAATTGGCCTGATGAAAATAGCAGAGGAATTAATCCTTTATCCTTACCCGAGTTGTTAACCTCTACGGGAATAGCTGAGGCAAATTCCCTGGAAATTAACGGTGCAGGTCAGGTAGTTTTAAAGGGGAATCAACTCCCAGTAAATGATGGGGATCTAGCTATAATTTCTTCGGACTATAAGCCCGCTATAACTGCGGGCAATGCTACCCTACAAGCGGCAGGTAATTTGACTTTAGCAGAAACTATTTTAGAAACTACTGGAGATTTAAAATTATTAGCAGGAAATAGCGCGATAATTAGAGATGGAAACTTTCTTTTTAGGGCTGTTGCTGGGGGAGATTTAAACATAGAAGCATTCGGAAATATAGATATTTTAGCTCTGAATTATCCGGGGGTGGCTTTTCAAGCATTAGGAGAGCTTAATTTAATTAGCGATGGTGTGATTTCTGGGGATGCTCGCTTTGCTGCGGGAGGGAATTTTTCTATTCTTAATAAAAAAGGGGAACCGGGAACTTTTATTAGTTTTTACGACCCGATAATTAGTTCGGAAGGGGATGTAATTTTTGGGGACTACGAAGGGGTTTCTTTAAAAGTAGAAGCGGGGGGGTCTATTAGCGGTGGAAATATTACGATTACCGGACCGGATACTAATATAACCGACTCTACCGACCCCGATGTAGAAATTCTCAGCAACAGTCCGGCGTTAATCTTGCGCTCTAGTGTAGAATCTCTCGCTAATCCCCCAAACGTAGATATCAATACTCCGGTGCAAGGCACGTTTTTTACCGACAGCGAAGAGCCCGCAAACAGCAATATTATCGTCGCCAGCGTTAACATTCCCGATGCCGACGGGCGAGTAATTTTGGAATCTGGAGGGAGGTTCACTGCGGAGGAAATCCTAACTCAAGGCAGCATCGAAATTACGGCAGCAGAAAGCATTACTGTTACTAACAATATTAATGGTGGAACGGTCCTGATGAACGCGGGGAGCGAAATTAATCTCAACTCTTTAGAAACTGAAGGAGGAGATATTAATCTCGGCGCCGCAGGTAATATTACGGTCAGCGATATTATTAATTCTAACGGCGGCAATATAGAGATTACCACTGGCAACTTCCTGCGGGTGGAAGGTACTTTTACCGACTCGGAGGGGGAAGAAATTAGTATTTCTTCTGCCGGGGATAGCGGTGGCGGTTCGATTTTTATCCGACACGAGGGGGGAGTCGAGACACCGTTTATTATTGGAGATGCTTCTACCAACGGAACGGCGGGTGCGATCGCTACTGGTTCGGAAATTATTTCAGCGCCGTTTGAGATTCCCGTTCCTCCAGATACCTATACTCAAGGGAATATTACCATCGTTACTACTGCTCCTGACGAACCCACACCAGAACCCACACCAGAACCCACACCAGAACCCACACCAGAACCCACACCAGAACCGACTCCCGCACCAACTCCCGCACCAACTCCCGCACCAACTCCCGCACCAACTCCCGCACCAACTCCCGCACCGACTCCCG
>CAZUCT010000375.1:0-5381 GCA_964619285.1 uncultured bacterium
ACCTCCGGTCCCTCCCCACCCCCCAGAGTTTTTTCGATTTATTCAGCAGACCCTAGTTAGGACTTGCGTAGTAATAAGGTACCGACTTGTTGGGTTGCGTTTCACTCCACCCAACCTACGATTTTCCTTCATCTGGTAGTTTATTTTTGCGCGACTCCTTAGGATTTACGCACTCGTATCCTTTTTATGTCATTGTTCGCTGTCGCGAAGCAATTCTCTTGCCGTCCATATTTCGTTCCTCATGCGTCAGTCCTGTATAGTCAAAAATAAAATCGATGCTCGATTAACCATTAACCAACTTTTGATAAAACTCTCCTACCACATCGACAAATTTAGCGGGAGATTCGTAGGGTAAAACATTACGCCCGGGAATAATCGAACCTTCGCCCCGAGGCAAACTTTTAAGATAAGCATCCAGTCTTTCTTGGGGAGTTTCTCTGGTTTTAGTTCGGGAAATGCTCGAAGCACTTTCTCCGAAAATAACTAAAGTTGGTTGCCGAACAGAAGCGATCGCCCCTCGATAATCTTGCCTCCAAAAACCCGCTAAAAAAGAAAAAACTGCATAACGACTTTTGAGATTAACCGCCCCTTTTTCCAAAGTATCCAACCATTCATCATCCACATCTTTAGCATCCCCAAATAACTGCTTGATGGAGAAAGAAGTTAAAAATTGACGGCGGCGGGCGTAAAGATAAAAAGCACTTCCCAAAGGAGAAGCTAACAAATTCCAAGTTATTTTTTGACTTCTTGGAGAACTAGGAGTAGTTATCACCTCCCAAGAAGGAGGACCGGCAAAAATTAACCCTTTAAGCAAGTTGGGTTCTTGTTGTATTTTTACTAAAGAAAGCAACACCGGTAAATCGGCACCTTGAGCGATCGCTATTACCGGTCTTTTAACCACATTTTCCAAGAAAAACTGCAACTGTCGCGCCCAATCTTCCGGGAAATAAGCGACCCCGGGCATATCGCTACCCCCGCAACCCAATAAATCGGGATTGTAAATAGGATTAGAGAAATTGCGCCGCCACTCCGCACAAAAACGATGCCAAAAATTGCCAGATAATCCTACTCCGATAGGATGCAAAAGTAGTAAAGGAATATTAGCAGTTTCCTTATCCCGCCCCGGATAATATTCGTAAGCGCAACGATACCCTTTCCAACTGTAAAACTCTCGATTTTTTGATAAATTCATCAGCTTTTTTTGGTAATAATTAGATTGTAACTTTTGAGTTTTTAAAAAAGAAACTGCAGGGGCAAAGCCTGATGGCGGCAAATTTTGATAAAAAGCATTAACTTTTATCTCCGAATGCTTTGCCCCATCCCACGTTAGATTTTCTGGCTTTCAATCTATTTTTAATTTACTACAGAACCCGCACTTATTTCTATAACATTCCCTTGTCGAAACCAGGTTTATTTTGTGCCTGACTGGTATCTGGTGAAACCAGGTTTTTTCAAAAAACCGGGTTTCTTAGGTTTCTAAACCGGGTTTCTTGACCGCCGAAAAAATGCGTCCTTAACGATTTCTAAAAACTTAAAAACCACAATTCCCCATTCCCCGTAGAACAGGCATCCTGCCTGTTCCCCATTCCCAAACCCGTTATACTGAGGTAATTTAGGTCAAAGCATCAAATTAACCCCAAAAAAATGCGAGTTTTACTCTTATATCCTCTATTTCCCAAATCTTTTTGGTCCGTCGAAAAAAGTTTGGAACTCATCGGGCGCAAAGCACTACAACCACCCCTCGGCCTAGTTACCGTGGCCGCCATCCTGCCCCAAACCTGGGAATATCGCTTATTAGACCGTAACGTAAAAACCGAAATCCCGGAAACCGACTGGCAATGGGCCGATTTGGTCGTCATCTCCGGCATGATCGTCCAAAAAAACGATCTGCTCCACCTCATCCGAGAAGCCAAACTCCACAACAAACTCGTGGCCGTAGGTGGCCCCTACGTTACTTCGGTACCCGAACCGGCCAGGGCCGCCGGGGCCGATTTTCTCATTCTCGACGAAGGCGAAATTACTTTACCTCTCTTCGTGGAAGCTTGGGAAAAAGGAGAAACCTCGGGAGAATTTCGCGCCAACGGCGAAAAAGCCGACGTCACTAAAACTCCCATTCCCCGCTACGACCTCTTGGATCTCCACGCCTACCACGAAATGAGCGTCCAGTTTTCCCGTGGCTGTCCTTTTCAATGCGAATTTTGCGACATTATCGTACTCTACGGTCGCAAACCCCGCACGAAAACTCCGGCCCAGCTATTGGCGGAGCTCCAAACCCTCTACGATTTGGGTTGGGACCGCAGCATCTTTCTGGTGGATGATAACTTTATCGGCAACAAGCGCAATGTCAAACTCTTTCTACAAGAGCTAACTCCCTGGCTGGCCGAACGCGGTTATCCTTTTTCTTTTACCACTGAAGCTTCCGTGGATCTGGCAGAGGATAAAGAGCTTTTGGATTCTATGGTGGCCGCTAATTTTAGTACCGTCTTTTTGGGTTTGGAAACCCCCGACGTCGATAGTTTGAAGCTGACCAAAAAATACCAAAATACTCGCAAACCTTTATTGGAGGCCGTGCAAAGCATTAATAAGTCTGGTTTGCGGGTAATGGCCGGTTTTATTTTGGGCTTTGATGGGGAAAAACCCAGGGCCGCAGACCGTATTTTTGAGTTTGTGGAAGCCACCGCTATTCCCCAAGCGTTTTTTAGTATGCTTCAAGCTTTGCCTAATACCGCTCTCTGGCATCGCTTGGAGAAGGAAGGGCGTTTGCTGGAGGGGCAGGAGGGTAATATCAATCAGTCAACTTTGCTCAATTTTGTCCCAACTCGTCCCATTGAAGACTTGGCTCGCGATTATATTACTTGTTTTTGGGAGCTTTACAAGCCAGAACGCTATTTGGGACGGGTTTATCGTCATGCTATGGGCCGAAAACCCAAGGGGTTTAAGTCTAGGTCTAAGATGCCTTCTTTGGTGGAACTTCGGGCTCTGGCCATCGTTTGTTGGCGCAATGGTTTTGTGCGCGAAACTCGCTTCCAGTTTTGGGCTCAGTTGTTCTCGATTTTTATCCACAACCGCCCCCGCTTGATGAGTTATATTGACGATTGCGCCGCCTTGGAGCATTTCTTGGAGTACCGCCAAATCGTCCGGGGCCAAATCGAAAGCCAACTGGCAGAGTTAAAGACCGAACAAACTGAGAAGAAGCCAGTGGCGATCGCTTCTTAGCTACTAGAACTGAGAAACCCGATTTTCTTGTAGGTTGGGTGAAGCGCAGCGCAACCCAACATCGAATTAAGCCCCGATTTTCTTGTAGGTTGGGTGAAGCGCAGCGCAACCCAACATCGAATTAAGAAACCCGGTTTTTCCAAAAAACCGGGTTTCTGCTCCCCCAAGGGTTTCTGGCCCCCAAAATCTAAAGAAATGTTAAATTTTCCCAAATCCAACATTAAGCTTTGTTACAAAATCGCAACAGAAAATCAATCCATGATAACTTTGATGAGTATTAGTACAGATTCAAACATCAAGTTAAAACACCAAGGAAGGAGAACGCCATGAATTTGCAGATGAAAAGCTACCCATCCTGCTCTTTACAACAAGATGTCAGCGAATATGTCGCCGACTTACAACTCCACATGACTTTACAAGCTCGTAACTTGGTCCCATCCTTAAACCAAACAAAAGACAGCAGGGAGCAAATGTTACACCAAACCCAAGCTCATTTTGAAAAGTTAATCTCTCGCCAGTCCATCTCTCTATAGAAACTTTTAAATTCTATTTCACAACTAACCCAGTTTCTCGAAGAAACTGGGATTTTTTCTTTGCTAATTGCTAATTGCTAATTGCTAATTGCTAATTGTTAAGTAGGAGTGCCAAATTAATTAGACACCGAACAGACAAGATGTCTGTTCTACGGGGAAAATTTTCTGCAAATATTTTTGCCTACCTACTTAATTGCTAATTGCCTACTCTTGCCTTTTGCCTCTTGCCTCTTGCCTCTTGCCTCTTGCCTCTTGCCTCGTACTAATTGTTATGCCCTACAACGTCTCCCCCAGATTTCTCGACAAACTCGCAGTTCATCTCAGCAAAAACTTTTTAAATCTCCCCCGAGTTCGCGTACCTTTAATCTTAGGAATACACGGACGCAAAGGGGAAGGAAAAACCTTCCAATGTCAGCTAGTTTTTGAAAAAATGGGTTTTGAACCTGTATCCATTTCCGGTGGGGAATTAGAAAGTCCCGATGCCGGCGATCCTTCCCGTTTGATTCGCCTTCGCTATCGAGAAGCATCGGAACAAATTAAGGTTCGCGGTCAAATGTGTGCTTTATTTATTAATGACTTAGATGCCGGGGCGGGTAGGTTTGATGCCGGTACTCAATACACCGTTAATACTCAATTGGTTAACGCCACTTTGATGAATATTGCCGATAATCCTACCAACGTTCAATTACCCGGAAGTTACGATGAAACTCCTTTAAAACGAGTTCCTATTATTGTTACTGGAAACGACTTTTCTACTCTTTATGCGCCTTTAATTAGAGACGGTCGCATGGAGAAGTTTTATTGGGAACCCAACAGGGAAGAACGCATCGCCATTGTGGCCGGTATTTTTAAAGATGACGAAATTTCTCCCAGAGATATCGAAGTTTTAATCGATGAATTTCCCAACCAAGCGATAGACTTTTTTAGCGCTTTACGCAGTCGCATTTATGACGAACAAATTAGCCTTTTTATCCAGAAAATCGGCATCGAAAAAGTTTCTAAACGTTTAGTCAATAGTGCCGAAACTCCTCCAGAATTTACTAAGCCTAATTTTAATTTGTCTCATTTAATAGATTTCGGTCGCGCAATGGTGGGAGAACAAAATCGCATCCGCGAGTTAAGATTAGTGGAAGAGTACCATCAATCTCGTCTTTTTGGTAAGTCTCCAAAATCTGAAACTTTAATGGTACCCAAACAGCAACAAGTCGATATTATTTCTCCTCAATTAAAGACGGATAATAGTTACGAGCAAAATAACCCTCCAGTTGCTAGGGAAAACTTAAGTTTGGATGCCCTCCAACAACTCCAACAAATTTTAGCTGGAGGTTATCGCCTCGGTTTGGAATATGCCGATCGCCGCCGTTTTAAAACGGGGTCTTGGAAATCTGCTTTTACTCTCGATACTACTGAGGAAAAAGAGGCGATCGCTGCCATAGAAAACCTCTTAGCAGAACGCCCCAACGATTACATCCGCTTAATCGGTATCGACCCAAAAGTTAAACGCCGCATGGTCGAAACTATCATTCAAAAACCCTAGTTCGTAGTAATCGCTTCAGCGATTTTTATGTTCGTAGTAATCGCTTCAGCGATTTTTATTTTTATGTTCGTAGTAATCGCTTCAGCGATTTTTAT
>CAZUCT010000376.1:0-5377 GCA_964619285.1 uncultured bacterium
TGGGGGGTTAGACCCCCTGGCCTTTATCGCTAAAGCGATTACTACGAACGATTATACGATGGAATCGATGAGGAAGAACTATCTACATATATGAGGGGTTAGACCCCCTGACCTCTATCGCTAAAGCGATTACTACGAACAATTACTACGAACGAAGTGGCTTATCCAAAAGCAAAACGGGCAAAACTCAACTCGTTAACTTCGTTCCAATTAAAAACTAACTCCTTAAACCCTTTCCACTGTTGGTAAACCTCTTTAAAACTCGCATCTTGACTGGCGTTTTCCTCGTAAATCTCAACCGCTGCCTTTTTAGCTGCCTGAAGAATTTCTTCGCTGTAAGCTCTCAACTCAGTGCCGCTAGCTATCAATCTGGTTAAAGCTTGTGCGTTCAAAGCATCGTACTTAGCTAACATATTGATATTAGCTTCGTAAGCCGCCGTTTTAAACACCTCTTGATACTCTACAGGTAACTGATTCCAAGCATTAAGATTTACTTGTACGAACAAAGTAGGCCCCGGTTCCCACCATCCAGGATAATAATAGTATCGAGCCGTTCTATGCAGACCTAACTTTTCATCGTCGTAAGGACCGACCCACTCGGCAGCATCGATAGCCCCCCTCTCCAAAGCCAGATACACCTCGCTTCCCGGCAAAACTTGCACGTTAACGCCTAACTTCGCCATCACCTGTCCGCCCAAACCGGGAATGCGCATTTTCAAACCGTTGAGAGCCGCAAGAGTATTAATTTCCCGTTTAAACCAACCTCCCATTTGAGCGCCAGTATTGCCTGCGGGAAAGCTAATTATATTAAAATCGGCATAAATTTTATTCATCGCCTCCAGACCGCCGCCGTGATACAGCCAGGCATTTTGCTGTTGGGCCGTTAAACCAAAAGGTACCGAAGTACCGAAGACCAAAGCGGGATTTTTACCGATATAATAGTAACTGGGAGAGTGACCGCATTCTACGGTACCTTCTTGAACGGCATCCATCACTTGTAACCCCGGAACGATTTCGCCTCCGGCGTAGGGGGTAATAGTAAATCTGCCGTCCGTCATTTCGGCAACGCGATCGCATACTGTTTGAGCGCCACCAAAGAGGGTATCCAGGGATTTCGGCCAGCTTGTCGCCATTTTCCATCTAATTCTGGACTGGGCCTTAGCTGCTTGACTTGTGGATGCTAAGACGGCGGTGGTGACAGCACCAATACCAACATTAGTTATTACTTGTCTTCGTTTCATATTGCGTTAATTGTCAGAAGCTTAGTATATTTGCAATGCGCGCAATGGGCGCTCTACGAAGTTTAGCCAAAAGCAAAAGTAGCAAAACTCAATTCGTTAATCTTATTCCAACTATAAATTTGCTCTCGAAACTTCTGCCACTCTGCGTAAACCTCTTTAAAACTGACATCGGCCCCAGCGTTTTCTTCATATAAATCGAACGACGCTTGTTTGGCGGCATTCATAATTTCTTGGCTGTAAAGTCTTAACTGAGTACCCCCAGCAATTAACCTCGATAGCGCCCGTCCGTTAAGAGCATCGTAACGAGCTAACATATTGATATTGGCTTCGTAAGCTGCCGTTTTAAATATTTCTTGATATTCTTTGGGGAGTTTGTTCCAAGCATCGAGGTTCACTTCCGCATCTAAAGTAGTACCCGGTTCCCACCAACCGGGATAGTAATAGTATCGCGCTGCGTTTTGCAAACCCAACTTTTCGTCATCGTAAGGACCGACAAACTCTGCAGCGTCAATCGCCCCCCTCTCCAACGCCAGATAAATCTCGCCCCCTGGTAAGACTTGCACGTTGACTCCCAATCTCGTCATTACTTGACCGCCCAAACCGGGAATGCGCATTTTCAAACCCTTGAGGTCGCCCGCCGTATTAATTTCTCGTTTAAACCAACCCCCCATTTGCACGCCGGTGTTACCTGCCGGAAAACTAATAACATTGAAGTCGGCATAAATTTTGTTCATCGCCTCCATGCCGCCGCCGTGATAAAGCCAGGCATTTTGCTGTTGGGCCGTTAAACCAAAAGGTACCGCAGTACCGAAGGCCAGGGCCGGGTTTTTGCCGATGTAATAATAGCTAGCCGAGTGACCGCATTCCACAGTACCGACTTGGACTGCATCCAGGACTTGGAGACCGGGGACAATTTCTCCTGCGGCGTAGGGGGCGATCGTAAATCTACCTCCAGTCATCGCCGCGACGCGATCGCAGATAGTTTGGGCTCCCCCAAAAATAGTATCCAGGGATTTAGGCCAACTGGTGGCCATTTTCCATCTAACCCGGGGTAAATCGCTGGTAGATGCTTCTTGATTAGTAGCGGTGGGACTACAGGCAGCTAAAGCAGCAGCGCTGGCAGCACCCAAGGCAGTATGATTTATCAACTTTCGGCGTTTCATCTGCTTGTTTTTGTTTGGGCCTAGTGTTGTTTGAAGTAGAACGATCTTAACAGAATCCATACAGAAGATTAATGCGCTAACTTAAGAGAGGGATCGTTAAGAAAATGTTAAGGATCCCAGACAAAGGCCAACATTTAACAAATCTTAATAAAATAGATGCCATTAACCGACCATCCAAAACAGGAGTCACACTCGATGACTAACAATCCTTCTTTTCAACAACTCCCAGACAAACCAGAAGAAGCCTGCGGCGTGTTTGGCGTTTACGCCCCGGGCGAAAGTGTAGGCAAACTAGCTTACTTTGGCCTCTTCGCCCTCCAACATCGGGGCCAAGAATCGGCAGGCATCGCCACCTTTGAGGAGGAAAAAATGCACCTCCACAAAGGCATGGGCCTCGTTTCCCAAGTTTTCAACGAGTCCATCGTCAGCGAGCTACCGGGTCATATAGCGATCGGTCATACCCGCTATTCCACCACCGGTTCGAGTCGAGTGGTGAACGCCCAACCCGCTACAGCAAACACCCGTTTAGGTCAGCTAGCCCTAGCACATAACGGCAACCTCGTCAATACTGCAGAACTGCGCCAAGAGTTAATAAAACGGAACTGCGACTTTGCCAGTACCACCGACTCCGAGATGATTGCTCTGGCGATCGGCACCGAAGTAGATAAAGGAAAAGACTGGCTAGAAGCAGCCATCAGCGCCTTTCACCTCTGCGAAGGCGCTTTTAGTTTGACCATCGCCACCCCGGCGGGTTTAATGGGAGTGCGAGATCCTCACGGAGTCCGCCCCTTAGTCATCGGTTTGCTCGACACGAACCCCAATAGATACGTTTTGGCATCGGAAACCTGCGCCCTCGACATCATCGGTGCCGAATATCTGCGAGATGTGGAACCTGGAGAGTTAGTTTGGATTACCGAAGCCGGCATGGCATCCTTCCACTGGAGTCAGAAACCGCAACGCAAACTCTGTGTTTTTGAAATGATTTACTTCGGACGACCCGACAGCATCATGGAAGGTCACACTTTATACAACTATCGCATGAGGATCGGTCGGGTTTTAGCTGCAGAATCTCCCATCAATGCAGACATGGTAATCGGAGTTCCCGACTCCGGCATTCCTGCAGCTATTGGTTTTTCCCAAGTATCGGGGATTCCTTATGCTGAGGGGTTGATTAAAAATCGTTATGTAGGTCGCACTTTTATCCAACCGACCCAGCACATGAGGGAGTCCGGGATCCGGATGAAGTTAAACCCGCTTAAGGATGTTTTGGATGGCAAGCGAGTAATTATGGTGGATGATTCTATCGTTCGCGGTACTACGAGTAAGAAAATTGTTAAGGCTTTGCGGGATGCGGGGGCTGTAGAAGTTCACATGAGGATTTCATCTCCACCCGTTACCCATCCTTGTTTTTATGGAATAGATACTGACAATCAAGACCAGTTAATTGCTGCTAGGAAGTCGGTGGAAGAGATTGCCGAACAAATAGGCGTCGATACTTTGGCTTATTTGAGTTGGGAGGGAATGTTAAAGGCTACTGGGGAAAATCCTGAGAGTTTTTGTTCGGCTTGTTTTACTGGAGATTATCCCATTTCCATACCGGAAAATGTGAAGCGTTCTAAGTTGATTTTAGAAACTGCTGCGGTTTCGTAGGTTTGTTAATTGTTAATTGTCAATTGTCAATGGTTAATTGTGGGTTTTTTACTATTAATCATTGACAATGTTATTCTACAAACCAGGGCAATCTAAATATGCTCTCCACGCCCAACCGTAAATGGTGCGATTGGCAACAAAAGCCCAATTATTATCGAGGGATAATCCATAAAGATTTGTACCAGTACCGTTGTTGAAAGTAGCGTTAATACTGCTGTATTCCGAATCGGGAAAATCCCGAATATTTAAAGGAGTACCGGTGGGATCTACGACAGTACAAGTGACATATTCTCGTTGAGCGAGAATTAAATCTTGGTTGTTGGTTGTTTTTAATGGAGTAGGGTTAGGAGTAGTTGCAGCGTTTAATTGCTGTGTCGAAATGACCGCGACAAAAAATATTGCCAAGGCAATAAAGAGGCTCGATAATTTAACTTTTTGGAAGATTTTCATGGCATCCAACTTTTGTTTTTTGGTAGAATAGGAGAGCGATCGCTTACTTTTAGGCTATTGGGAGATGGAGGCGATCGCTCTTTGACAAATTCCATTATATTCGATTCATCCTCAATTTTCTCTAGAACCGTCCCAGGGAGCCCTCCACCGCAGATATAATTGATAAATAAAAGCTCGCATTTTGCCCTTGGGAGAAAGCCATGCCTTACAGTAAATTTACTTTAGAAGAACTCAAACAAAAATTTAATCTAAACCTGACGGGAAACGAAGGAAAATTTAACAACTTACCCGAAATTGCTCCCAGTCAAATACTCCAAGAAATCTTAAAAGACAACGTACCATTAGCAGTGGCGGTTGGTTCTGAAAAAGCTCGTTCCGAGTTAATAGTTTCGCCAATTTTAGTAGAAATTAGAAAATATTTAAACAAACAAATTAGCTTATTTTCCGGTATTGATTTTAACGTCGATTCCGACCTGGGATTAAACGGTTTTTGCGACTTTATTATTAGCCGTTCTAGCCAACAGTTTTTTATCGAATCGCCAGTTATTGCCTTAGTAGAAGCCAAAAACGATAATCTCAAATCTGGTTTAGCTCAATGTATCGCAGAAATGACTGCAGCCCAAATTTTCAACCAACGTCAAGGTAACGATATTACCAAGATTTATGGAGTTATTACCACTGGAACTGCTTGGCAATTTTTAGAGTTAGAAGGGCAAAAAGTTGTCTTAGATTTAGAAGAATATTCGGTTAAAAACTTAGGGAAAATTTTAGGAATTTTAATCAGTTTTGTGAGTTAGTTAGGATGCGCAATGGGCATCTTACGAAAAAAGGACGAGAGCTTGAAAGCCATGTTTTTTTAAAGCATGGATGAAA
>CAZUCT010000377.1:0-5329 GCA_964619285.1 uncultured bacterium
TTGCTAATTGCTAATTGCCTGTCTGACCTTAGCGATTAGCCATTAGCCATTAGCCTGTCTTCAAAAATCGTTAACTCTTTCATAACTTTAACAAACTGGTATTATTAAATTGCAAGTCCCTTAGCACCAGAAAAGTAGATGCTAGAAAAGTGGATGTTGGGTTCCGTTTTACGGAGCCAGACCTACAAGATGCTATAACTACGAACAACCTCTAATCGCTGAAGCGATTACTACGAACATAGGAAACGAACCATGCTCAAAGAATATAAGATTATAGATGCAGACTCTCATGTCAGCGAACCCATAGAAATGTGGGCGGAGTATATCGAACCGGAATTTAAAGACCGCGCCCCTTATGTTGACGTGGGAGGAGAAAATGGAGTTATTAAATTCGATATCTTCTCGCCACCGATGAAGCATTTAAAGGTAAATGGGGAGAAGATTTATCATAAAATCTCCGATGATGTCTGGATGGAGGGGGTGAAGATGTCGATCGCCGATGCCCAAAAAGAAAAAAAGAGGGTGTTGGGGGTGGATGCGGCGTCTCACGTTATGGCAATGGAGAAAATGGGTGTTGATATTACTTTTCTCTATCCGACGGTGGGGTTGTGGATGTTGGCGATCGACTCGATGGATGGTAAGTTGGCGGGTGCTTTGACTCGCGCTTACAATAATTGGTTGCGGGATTTTTGCAGTTACGATACCCAGAAGTTGCGCGGGGTGGGGGCGATGAATTTGCACGAGCCTTCGGAGATGGTGCCGGAGTTGCATCGGATCGCCGAGTTTGGTTGGCGGGCGGTGTTTTTGCGACCGAATCTGGTGAAGGGGCGATCGCTCTCGGATCCTGCTTACGAGGAGTTTTGGGGCGAGTGCGAGGGTTTGGATATTGCTGTTAGCTTGCACGAGGGCACTCACAGTCGCTTGCCAACTACCGGTTACGATCGCTTTGAAAGTCGCTTCGGGATGCACGCTTGCTCTCACCCGATGGAACAGATGATGGCTCTGTTATCTTTAATAGAGGGCGGAGTGTTGGAAAGGCATCCAAATCTGCGGATGGCGTTTTTGGAGTCCGGTTGCGGTTGGCTGCCTTATTGGTTGTGGCGAATGGACGAGGCGGAGTACAAGCATTTGGCTTGGGAAGTGAAAGATAATGTGAAAATGAAGCCTTCGGAATATTTCCGCCGTCAGTGTTTTATCTCGGTGGAACCGGACGAACCTTATCTGGAGAGGATTATCGATTATATTGGAGAAGATAATCTGATCCTGGGTTCGGATTATCCGCACATAGATTTCGACGCGGATATTATTGACGAGGCTGTAGGTTTGGGCGATCGCCTTTCCCGCAGTATCGTGCAAAAGATTTTGTGGGATAATCCCAAACGGTATTATGGAATTAATAATTAATAATTGTTAATTTTCCGTTCGTTATATCAAGTCGCAATAAACGACCATAATAAAAACAAGAGGGTAAAAAAGGCAAAGCCTGTAAAATTAATGGTTTTACGCCCTTAACCCAATTGTTAATTGTTAATTGTTCATTGTTAATTGATATTACACGAGCTTTTGCGTTCTCATACTTTGAGAACTTACTAACAACTCTATACGACTAAAGTCGTTACTACGAACAATTGAAAAAAATGTCATTTGTTTTATCTTTTAAAAAAGGCGTATCTTTGGGGGAAGGAGATGGGGGCGATCGCTTGCTTCTATTTTCTAACCCTTCTTCTTCTTTACCTCTCAAGGAACTTTCTCCCGGTTTGACTGCGGCTTTCCAATTGTTAGGGGAAGGGGGCGCTACGGAAGCGCAGATGCTAGATGTTGTTACGGAGAAAGATAGTTTTTTGGGGATGGTAAAATTCCATCACTATCTAGCACGGTTTGTTTCTCTGGGAGCTATCTGTCATTCTCTGGAAAGAGAGGGCGTTACTCTCGCAACTTTAGAGCCAATTTCTACTCCTTATAAAGTCGATTTTCCCGAGATTGCCAAAGAGAGAAAATATCGTTTATCGCGCTTTGCTTGCTGCCACCAACAAGATTCGCAATTTGTAGTTGAGTCTCCTTTGTTTGGGGGAAAAGTTATTTTGAAAGATTGGCGAATGGCGGCGATAGTTAACGAACTTGCCCGAGAAAAAACTGTAGATGAACTAACAGAAATTCCGGGTATTTCTCCCGAAATAGCAGAGATGTTTGTTAAGCTGCTCTTGGGAGGAAAAATGGTGGCTGCAGCTAACGAAAACGGCAGTTATTTTGAAGAAGAAAACGAAACTTTTCGACAATGGGAGTTTCACGATTTATTGTTTCACGCCAGGAGTCGCCGGGGAAGGCACGATTATCCCGTGGGTAAAACTCAGCGCTTTTTAGGGAAAATCGAACCGCTGCCCGTGGTAAAACCAAAAATGGCAGAAACGGAGAAAATAGGATTATTTAAACCGGATATTGAAGGGCTGAAAAAGAGCGATCGCTTTACGGAAGTTTTGGAGGAGAGAAAGACGATAAGAGATTATGGCGATCGCCCCATTACCGCCGAACAATTGGGAGAATTTCTCTATCGCAGCGCCAGGATCAAGGAGGTATTTTTTGTGAGAAGTATGGAACGCAGTTTTCGACCTTCTGCAGCTAGCGGTGCCTGTCACGAATTGGAATTGTATGTAGTTAGCGATCGCTGCGAAAATTTGGCTTCCGGTTTCTATCATTACTGTCCTTTAGACCACGAATTAGAGAAGATTTCTGCTATTACTCCCCCAGTAGAAAAGCTGTTAAAAAATGCCACGACAGCCAGCGGATCGAAAAAAAGACCGCAAGTTTTAATTATTCTAGCAGCCAGGTTTCAAAGAATGGCTTGGGATTACGAATCTATGGCTTATAATGCGGTTTTAAAACACGTCGGCGGTTTGTACCAAACGATGTATTTAGTGGCAACGGCCATGAATTTGGCACCTTGCGCTTTGGGGGCGGGAGATTCGGATTTATTTGTGGAAGCGGCGGGAACTGATTATTATGTAGAAACTTCGGTGGGAGAGTTTATTTTGGGAAGTAGGGAAAATAGTTAGTTGTCAGTTGTAAGTGGTTAGTTGCTAAATGTTCCCAAATTAAACGGTGGGTGGGGGCAAAGCATTCGGACATAAAAATTAATGCGTTATTAGCAAATTTATCGTCCGAATGCTTTGCCCCTACAGTTCTATTTTTTCTTCTTTTAATCCTTCTATGTGAAAAGCGATCGCTTCAACAATTAGTTTTTTAACTTCTGCCAAAGTTTCCGCCACCGCCACGGATCCGGGCAGATCCGGAACGTAAGCCCCGTAGCTATTTTCTGCTTTTTCGATTACAATGGCATAATGCATTAGTCTTGGGAGCATCTCATATTTGTAAAAATATTTTCTCTACCTTAAACCTCGAACCTCAAATCTCAAATCTCTCTGACCTCTGACCTCTGACCTCTGACCTCTGACCTCTGACCTCTGACCTAAAGCATTCAATTCTTGGTTTTCTTCTTGCATTGAGATGCACCCTTAGTCTTCCTCCTCTATTTGAGCTTAAATTATGATGACACCAGTGCAAAATATTCTCAACTCTTTTGAGCTTTTAAGTGAATCGGAAAAGCGGGAAATAGCATTAGAAATTCTCAAACGTACCGTCAGCTTTGACTGGCAACCATTAACCGACGAAGAACTCGCTTTAAGTGCAGAAGAAATATTTTTAGAACTCGATAAAAGGGAATTACAGTAACCGCAAACAAGCTATTACTAAAAAAGTATTTTGATTTAAAATGCCCAATTCCCCATTCCCAAAAAATTATTAAGATTTTCATCGAAAACCCCACAACTAAGGGAAATTTTGCCTATACTCGTAAAAATCGAGTCTAACTAACCTTAGTTGCCATGATTCAGTCTGTCAGCAACCCCCAAACAGCCCCTAACTTATTATCTTTAAACATCGCCCCGGGGCGGGTCGTCCGTGGGGCGGGGGCATTGGCCCAATCGGGAGAGGCCATCGCTCGTTTTGGACGTCGGCCTTTAATCGTGGGAGGCGATCGCTCTTTAAAGGCCACCTTACCCATTCTCCAACCTCTCCTCAAACAGCATCAACGAGAATTAGCCGCCGCCAACTACGCCCCAGACTGTAGCGAAGCCTCCCTCGCCAACCTCGGCCAAGCTGCCACCAGCCACCAAGCAGACTTCATCGTTGCTGTTGGGGGCGGCAAAGCCTTGGATGCGGCTAAACTTCTGGCCTATCAATTAAGGCTGCCCGTGGTAACAATTCCTACTTCTGCGGCTACTTGCGCGGCCTGGACGGCCCTCTCGAACGTTTACTCCAACGAGGGAGCGTTCTTGTATGATGTAAGTTTAGCCAAATGCCCGGACCTTTTAATCTTGGACTACGACCTCATCCTCAGGGCCCCCCCAAGGACTTTGGTAGCCGGTATTGGGGATGCGATCGCCAAATGGTACGAAGCCTCGGTCAGCAGCGGCCATTCTCAAGAAACGATGATTATTGCCGCCGTCCAACAAGCTAGAGTATTGCGGGACATCCTTTTCCAAAAATCCTCCTTGGCCTTGCAACAGCCTGGAGGAGAAACTTGGCGGGAAGTAGTAGATGCCACGGTATTGCTGGCCGGAGTTATTGGCGGCATCGGCGGGGCCAGATGTCGGACGGTAGCCGCCCATGCCGTTCATAATGGCCTGACTCATTTGCCAGCTTGCCATAAAACTTTACACGGGGAAAAGGTTGCATTAGGTATCCTCGTTCAATTAAGGTTAGAAGAAGGCATTTTAAGGAATCAATTAGCCGCATTAGCCAGACAACAATTGCTCGAATTTTACGAAGAAATTGGGCTGCCAAAATCCTTAGAAGATTTAGGTTTGGCAGATGTGACGTTAAGGGAATTGCGGCGGGCAGCAGAAGTAGCTTGTCATCCCAATTCCGACATTCACAGGTTGCCTTTTAAGGTAGTTCCAGAACAGTTAATGGCAGCAATGGTTTCTACTACTTCTCCCGTGGAAGCTGCCCGACAAAATTTAGCAATTAATGCGGAAATTGAGTCGGAAGTTTGTACTTAATAAAAAAAAGAAATTACCCCGTTTGTAGCAAGCACTTTAGTGCTTTCTTGTTGGTAAAAATTTACGTTTGTAGCAAGCACTTTAGTGCTTTCTTGTTGGTAAAAATTTACGTTTGTAGCAAGCACTTTAGTGCTTTACTTGTTGGGAGAAATTTACGTTTGTAGTAAGCACTTTAGTGCTTTCTTGTTGGTAAAAATTTACGTTTGTAGTAAGCACTTTAGTGCTTTCTTGTTGGTAAAAATTTACGTTTGTAGCAAGCACTTTAGTGCTTT
>CAZUCT010000378.1:0-5305 GCA_964619285.1 uncultured bacterium
GAGATTTGAGATTATCGCGGTGAAAAAAATATTTTTACAAAGATTCGATGCTCCCAGAGTTAATTGCTTTGGGAGGGAAGGTTTAATACCAATTAACAATTAACAATAAACAATTGACAAAGACTAAAATTAAACAGCCCCGGAGACCGAAGGTTGTGGTATAAGTACGGGTATGAAGACCGCAGAGGCTCTGAAAAAATATTTTTATAGCTAAAAATTACTCGTTTTTCAGTAGCTTATAATACCCGCTAGACTTTTTTTCCCGATCTTCCTGTCATGGATTTGTAACATTATAACTTAATAAAGGCAAAGGGAAAAAAAGGTCAATAATTCCTATTAGGTAGAAATTACCTGAGAAAGCTAAAAATTAATTAAATGTTAAATTTTTAAAGTTAAGGATAATTTAAGACTATTCTAGTTTAAGAGCAAGCAGTTATTTCAGCCAAGCGAAAGAATATCGGGGTAGCAAACGACGACCAACTTTTGTAGAGGTAAATCGAGAAGATGAATCACACTGAGTTTAACAATTACAATAACGATAGAGAACGGGAACCGAGCTCTTTAGTGGAGCGGTTGAGCGAGGAGCTGTTGGAGCGAAAACAGCAATCTGCTTACGGACAGGCGATCGCGGAAAAAAATTATATTAACGCCAAGCTCAAAGAAACCCTCAAAGAACTATCAGACCTTAAATTTGCCCTAGATAAAGCGGCGATCGTCGCAATAACCGATCGCCACGGCATCATCACTTATGTCAACAAGACGTTTTGCGAAATCTCCCAATATAGCAATGAGGAACTAATCGGCAAAACTCACAAACTAATCAAGTCTGACTATCATTCCCGAGAATTTTTTCGAGAATTATGGCAGACCATCGGAACGGGGAAAGTTTGGAAAGGGGAAGTCAAAAATAAAGCCAAAGATGGAAGCTATTACTGGGTGGATACGACCATAGTGCCCTTTTTAAACGATCGCGGCATTCCCGATCGCTACTTGGCCATTAGATTCGATATCAGCGATCGCAAAGAAGCAGAAGAAGCCCTCCGAGAAAGCGAAACCAAAAATCGGGGTTTAATCGATGCCATACCCGATGTCATGTTTCGCCTCAACCGCGAGGGGATTTTTCTCGACTACTTCCCGACAAAAGATAAGAGAAACGCGCGATCGCCCCTTGAATTTATCGGCAAAAGCATCTTTGAAGTATTTTCAAAACACTTGGCCGAACGTACCATGTACTATCTGGGGGAAGCTTTAGAAATGAAAGCATCTCAACTTCACGAATATATGCTCAAGCGCGGTCGAGAGTGGCATCATTACGAAGCGCGCTATGTGCCTTGCGGCGAAAACGAGGTATTAGCGATCGTCCGCGACGATACGGAACGCCGAAGCATGGAAGAAGCCCTGCGGAAATCCGAACGAGAACAAAGAGAAAAAGCCTTAGAAATAGAAATGACCTTGCAAGACCTGAAAAAAACCCAATCCCAGCTAATTCAAGCGGAGAAAATGTCGAGTTTGGGACAGTTAGTCGCAGGTATTGCTCACGAAATCAACAATCCCGTAAACTTCATCTACGGCAATCTCATCCACGCCAGCGAATACATTCAAAATCTCCTCCACGTTCTCCAACTCTATATGCAACACTACGATCCCCCACTGCCAGAGATCGAAGCTACAGCAGAAGAATTAGATTTTAATTTCCTCATCGAAGACTTGCCGCAAATGGTCGGTTCGATGAAGTTAGGGGCAAACCGCATCCGGGAGATCGTTCTTTCTTTGCGCAACTTCTCTCGCTTGGACGAGGCAGAGACAAAAGAAGTAGATATCCACTCCGGCATCGAAAGCACTTTAGTAATTCTCCAAAGCCGACTAAAAGCAAACGGTCATAATCCCGAAATTAAGGTTATCAAAGAATACGGGAATTTGCCCAAGTTGGAGTGTTATCCCAGTCAGCTTAACCAAGTGTTTATGAATCTGATAGCTAACGCGATCGATGCTTTAGAAGATTGGTGGGGGAGGGAGCCCGCAGGTGCAAGCCCTGATAATGGCGGTCCTACCATTTGGATTAAAACTCGAACCAGCAACGATGGCCAAGCGATCGTTGAAATTGCCGACAACGGGCCAGGGATACCGGAGTCGGTCCAGCAAAGGTTATTCGACCCCTTCTTTACCACAAAACCGGTGGGCAAGGGTACTGGTTTGGGGCTGTCAATTGCTTACCATATAGTAGTAGAAAAACACAAGGGCAAGCTCGAATGTATTTCCCATCGCAGTGCTGGCACTAAGTTTGAAATTTCGATTCCAATTTACTCGAAAAACTAGGGACCGACTGGGATAAATTTACTAGATAATTACTCAGGGAAATGGCGAGTTTGAGTTCGTCAATTCTTAAAGTAGTTAGGGCATTGTCTAAAGAATAAACTGCAGTCGATTTTTCTTTTCCTTTGAGATTAAATTCCCCCAAAGAGACAAAATTCCAACCTGCTTTGGCGCTGTTTTTTACGTCGGATTCAAACACCAAAGACCGAGATACTTTTCGGGTTAAAGCCTCTAACCTAGAAGCAACATTAACCGCATCCCCAATAATAGTGTAATCCTTTTTTATGGTCGAACCGATGTTGCCTTCAATTACTTTTCCCTTGGCCAAACCGATGCCGGCGTAGAGAACTCGAAGGGAGTTACCTTCTGGGGCAGATTTTCTTAAATTTTCCATTTTTGTTAAAATATCCAGACTTGCTTGGATGGCATCGTCGGCGCGATCGCCATCAAAATATGCCATGGCGCAATCTCCCATAAATTTTGTCACCTCTCCTCCTCTGGCAGTAATTATCTCCGTACAAGTGCTGAAAAACTCATTTAACAACAAGACTACTTCTTCAGGAGGCAGTTTTTCGCTTAAAGTTGAAAAAGAACAAATATCGCAAAACATGATAATTTTTTCTACTAATTGAGGAGCTACCTTTAAAGGATTAATTCCGCTTTTGATAATTTCTAAAATGGTTGGCTGAGTATATTTTGCCAGGGTTAATTGAGACGTACTTAAGGTTTGCAACAGGCTTTTTATTGGCTTA
Organism: uncultured bacterium; assembly: GCA_964619285.1. Lineage (GTDB taxonomy): Bacteria > Cyanobacteriota > Cyanobacteriia > Cyanobacteriales > Microcoleaceae > CALKCV01. The sequence continues at coordinate 3,066 of CAZUCT010000378.1, forward strand.
ATTAATAAATCTGTATTTTCGTCGAGGATAAAAGTTTTCATCGACCAATCGGGAAACTCTCTTTTTGAAATATTGGGTTCGTTTTTAAGACAAAAAATATCTTTGTGCCTGTCATCTTTTAAAATTTTTTCGTATAAAGGATCTATTACTTCTTCCTCTCCTTCCAGGATTTGAAAAAAGATGCCGCCAGAACATAACAAAATGCCAGTTATGTTAGCTTTCTGGTTGTTGCGGCTGGAAACTGCGCCGATGCTTTCGACTTCTTCCCGAGACAGGGGGCGAGAAAATTTACTGATGTAAGTTAGTCTTTTCATATTATTTGGAAATGGGGAATGGGGAATGGGGAATTACTTTGCGGTTTTTGCTAAAAACTGGGTTTCTTAATTCCATTCTCTATGGTTCGCTGTTAATCAGAAATTCCTAGATGACCGATCGAGAAACCCGGTTTTGCCGAAATTACCAGGTTTCTGGGATACCAGAAATTACTAGGGGTCTAGTTAGTTTTTCGTAGGATTTAAAGGTGGTTTAAAGGTGGGCGATCCTCAAGACTCCATATACTAGGATATCGCTGTTGCTTTCCGAGATGCATTAAAAAAACTGCGCCATCTGGGAAGGCAAGAGACAGGAGGCAGGAGGTTAACTCCCATCGGCAAATCCTAATTGGCAATTAACAACTGACAGTTGACAATTGACTTCAAAGTATGAGTATGAGTATGATTCCAAGCTCGGGAAAAAATATGATATAATGATAAATTCTGATGAAAACCTTCATTTTTATTCCTTTTTAGACCGACCATGACTGCAACACCCCGTCGCTATCACGTTACCACTTTCGGCTGTCAGATGAACAAAGCGGACTCGGAAAGAATGGCAGGCATTCTAGACGATATGGGCTTTGTCTTCGCCGAAGATCCCAACGATGCCAACCTCATCCTCTATAATACTTGCAGCATCCGCGATAATGCCGAACAAAAGGTCTATTCCTACCTCGGCAGACAAGCAAAACGCAAGCACGAACAGCCAGATTTAACTCTCATCGTAGCCGGCTGCGTGGCACAACAGGAAGGAGAAGCCCTATTGCGACGAGTGCCAGAACTAGATTTAGTGATGGGCCCGCAACACGCTAACCGCCTCGAAGATTTGCTCGAACAAGTCTTCAGCGGTTCTCAAGTTGTTGCCACCGAAGAAATATATATTTCTGAAGATATCGCGAAACCCCGTCGGGATAGTAAGGTGAATGCTTGGGTAAATGTAATCTACGGCTGTAACGAACGCTGTACTTATTGCGTAGTACCAAACGTGCGCGGGGTGGAACAGTCCCGCACGCCGGAGGCTATTCGTGCGGAGATGGAAGAACTGGGACGACAGGGTTATAAAGAGGTTACTTTACTGGGGCAAAATATCGATGCTTACGGACGGGACTTGCCGGGCACTACCCCAGAAGGTCGCCACTTGCACACTTTTACCGATTTGTTATATCGAGTTGGCGATGTGGAGGGCATCGAACGAATTCGCTTTGCGACGAGTCACCCCCGTTATTTTACCGATCGCCTCATTAATGCCTGCGCGGAGTTACCAAAGGTATGCGAGCATTTCCACATTCCTTTTCAATCTGGAGATAACGAGATTTTAAAGGCAATGGCGCGGGGATATACGGCGGAAAAATATCGTCGAATTATCGATAAAATTAGGGAAATCTTGCCCGATGCCTCCATTAGCGCCGATGCCATCGTCGGTTTTCCCGGAGAAACGGAGGAACAGTTTCAGAAAACTTTGGAGTTGGTGGAGGATATCGGTTTCGACCAGTTGAATACTGCGGCCTATTCTCCGCGTCCGGGGACTCCCGCCGCTTTCTGGTCCGACCAATTGAGCGAGGAAGTGAAGGCCGATCGCCTCCAAAGGTTAAATCGCTTGGTGGGAGTCAAGGCAGGGGAGCGATCGCGACGCTATCTGGGTCGAACCGAAGAGGTGTTGGTAGAAGATGTTAACCCCAAAAACTCGGCCCAGGTCATGGGCAGGACTCGCGGCAACCGCTTGACTTTCTTGGATGGCAATATCGACGAGTTGAGGGGTAAATTAGTTAAGGTCAAAATTACTGAAGCCCGAGGGTTTAGTTTGACCGGGAATATGCTTTAGTCTTCCCAAACCCTATTTTCCCTAGAAGGACCGGGGCTCTTGCCCGTTCCCGCGTCAACTCGAACCAGTAACTAAAAAATATGGATACTAACAATACTAAGTAG
>CAZUCT010000379.1:0-5267 GCA_964619285.1 uncultured bacterium
AATCGCTAAAGCGATTACTACGAACAATCGCTAAAGCGATTACTACGAACTTACTTGCGCTGCCAAGACTTAATTAAAGGATTGGCAGCGTTTAACAATTCCTCTAACTTATCCGATTTATCGATAAACAAGCCGATCGCTTCCCCCATCAGCGAGCGAATTTCCGCTTCGGGTTGGGTGGCAGGGAAATCTAAAAACGGCCTGCCGGTGGTGGCATCGAAGGGATGGGCGATGGAAAAGTGATTTGCTCCTTCTAGGAGAACCAAATAACTATCGTTTCGCCCTCCTTTTATCCCTTCTTGAAAGGTGCGAACCGTTGGGGTTGTCGGTTCCTCCCAAACGATGCCGTAGCGATCGCTGCTATTAGCAATTACTCCATCGCGAGTTCCCCCCATCAACAGCAACGGTAAGGAGTCTGGCAGGGGTAAAATAGTTCCCGGTTCGTAACCCATCGTCGTACCCGCTGCGGTATGGGCGGCGTAGGCAAAGGCACCGGCGACTTGGGGGAAAAAGCGGCGATCGCAACTTTCTATCGCTACTCGCCCCCCGGCAGAATGACCGCCTAATATTACTCGTTCCAAATCTAGCATATCGGCCAGAATGCCTTCAGACTGCAACCGTTCCAACTCTGCCAATAGGGCCGGCAGGGCGGAGGCAGTAGGACCGGTGCCGTAAGCATTTGGCGCTAACATTGCTAGATCGACTCCCGGGGAGATCGCTACCATGCCGGGGATATTCTCTGCCACCCAGGAGAAGGTTAGCACTACTATTCCTCGTTCCGCTAGTTCCACTGCCAGCCATTGATAGATTTCGATGCCGCAGTTGATGCCGTTAAAAAAGATGACAACTGGAAACGGTGCTAGTTGGGAGTTGGCAGGCACGATGCCCAGATTCCGTTCTTCCGCGCTGTCCGAGGTTTTGGCGGGATAGAAGATTTTCAGGTGGATGGTGTCGTAGGGCGATCGGGCGCTTTCTACTTTTGTCGCTCGGAAGAATGCTCTTACTGTCATGTTATCTCAATTAATAATTAATAAGTAGGTAGGCAAATATATTTGCAGAAAATTTTCCCCGTAGAACAGACATCTTGTCTGTTCGGTGTCTAATTAATTTTGTCGGTGTCTAATTAATTTTGCACGACTACTTAATGAATAATGGGCGATTCTTGGCAATTCAAGGAGTTAGTTTAAGCAGAGCTGAAACCGGGTTTTTTCAAAAAACCCGGTTTCTCAGATATCGTCAATGATTTAGAACTGCTATATTAATGATTAATTGTTCGACTGGGCTTAATACCGATAATCGCCCGGTGGCGAGAATCCGTTGCCACTGTAGTCTTATAGTCAAAACCTATCTCCTGCATCGCCGTCTCTACATCAAAGGTGTGATAGTCATCTAGCCAAGGTTCGGTGCTTTTCATCAAGGTAAAGAGTACCGGTGGGAGGTTCTGGATGACGGGCGATCGCGGATCTTGGTCGAGAATTGCCAAGCAGCCGCCGGGGCGCAAAACCCGCATGGCTTCTTGGAAAATGTTGCGGGTGGCATGGCGCGGCAGTTCGTGAAGTATCAGTTGTAGGGCAACGACATCAAAGGAGTTATCTGGTAAGCCGGTCTTCTCGGCGTTAGCGTGGATCCACTGGGAAATCTCGCTCTTAACATCTAAAGTTTTGGCAACAGCTAGCATATAAGGGGATAAATCTAAACCAACTGTTCTCACTTCTGTTTGTTGGCGCTGGCAGTAATAGCGGTAGAGCGGAATAGTTGACATTCCCACCGAACAGCCCATGTCTAACGCGTCTGTTACTACCGCAGGACTGTACTCGTCTAACACTTGATAAAAACTACCCAGGTAACGTTCGTAGGCGCTTTCGGCGCTGAGGTTTTCTTCCGGCCAAATTCTCAAAGTTGTCACATAAGTGGCTGGAACAACTTCAAAAGCGGCATCCCAACATAAGTCCCCCTTTTCGTAAGCGTGGAAGGGCTTTAGGTAATAGTCTGGATACTCAACCTCGGGGTTAGCAATCTCCTCTAACAGTTCTTTTGCTCCAGATGCCTCTAACTTCTGGTAAGTTTCCCGCCAAGGAACCCCTTTTTTTTCGGCGGTTTTAATCATTACCTGTCGGGCCTGACGTTTCATTATTTTATAGATAGGTTTAGTCTGGATTAACAGGTTGACAAATTGCGAGAGCAAGTCATCCCCCGTCCAGTTCGGTTTGGTTTTGGTCTTCATCAGCTTTCTATAGATTATGGGATTAATTGGACCTTATCATGGTTTTTGCTGTCTGTCAATACAATAGACTTCTGCAAGAAGTCTTATGAATATGGCATAGTTTTTATCCGCGCCGTACTAATTCGCGCAGAATACGATAAGGAGAACTGGAAAAATGACGACTGGTTTGAAAACTCCTAACAGTTATTATATCGAATTAATTACCGCATTTCCACCTCGTCCTATAACTAAGGACTTGCGTAGTAATAAGGTACCGACTTGTTGGGTGGAGGTTCGCGCGAGCCCGACCTACGATTTTCCTTCATCTGGTAGTTTATTTTTGCTTGCCAAAAAATAGAGTACCAATGGTAGGTTGGGTGAAGTGAAACGGAACCCAACACATCGGTATTTTATTAAATGGCAAGTCCCTTAGCGGATTTTTTCCAGATTTCCCCAAAGCTGTTATCATAAAAAAGAGCGATCGCCTACACCGAGATTTAAGAAACCGGGTTTTTTGAAAAAACCCGGTTTCACGCGGGCGAAAATTATCATCGCAAGGATTGAAAAAGAGCGATCGCCCCCTAACTAAAGGAAGGAGAAAAAACCATGAATATATCCAAAATAATCCATTGGCTCTTGCGGATGTTCGTCTATGCTTGTATGGGCACCAGCGCCATGTTGTTAGTTTATGATTTTGAAAATAATTGTTGGTTTTGCAGCGGATACAAAAGCAACCAGGCGGAGGCAAAACAATACATCGGTTCTATGAATAGAGGCCAGCAAGCTTATTACGTTGAAAAGGGCTACTTTAGTAATTCTATCGACAATTTGGCGTTGGGAATTAAAAAGGATACCAGCAGTTACAGCTATCGTATTTTATCTCCCATGAACCCGGTTCAAAATGTCGAAGAATTGAAGCCGTCGCCGCTGGATGAGAAGAGCAAAATTACCTTTGCTACTCCCATTGCCTTTGCTACTCCCCAAGAAGCCGATCTAAAAAGTTACATGGGCATCGTTTGGACTTTCACGTTGTCCGACGGCAACACAACTACAAAAAGCTTCGTTTGCGAAAGCAGCAAAGAAGGGGTTTTATACCCTTCTACTGTAGCCAAAGTATTGAAAGAGGATATCCCATGCCCCCCAGACTTTGAACTTTTAAGGTGAAACGGTAAAGCTTTTTTCTATAATTTCCTGACCTTCCAACAAAAATTTAAAGTTCCATTCTCCGGGTTGGTCGGCATCTTTATCTTGACTAAAGTCATAATAACACCAACTTTGCAATTTTTCCGATGCAGTTTCTAAGGTAGAATTTCCCACGGCAACTAACGCCCCCACTCCATCAAAAAGCTGACAAGTTCCTTGATATTGCTTTTCTGGAAGGTCGGATATTTCTACTACAAAATAAACCATCCCTTGATTGAGATTAATAACACTTAAACTGTCGGTAGTTTGAGGTTTTGTACCAATTAAAACCTTGGTTTTTTCTGTTAATTGAGGTTGTAATGTCACCTCTTCCGGTTCCATTATTTTCAGGGCTACTGGAACCGATACGACTAAACTCGCGGCGATTAAACCTCCAGTTATCCACGCCCATTTAGGAATAGTAACCGGGCGCAAAACTTCAATGGGAATGAGAGCATTTAAAGCGACTTCTGCGGAAGCAAAACGATTTTTGTAGTTGGGTTCGACCATTTTTTGCAGCCAATTAATAAAGCGATCGCTCATAAGAGGAACTCGCGATTTAAAATTAATTCGCCCCATCTCGTCCATCAAATTACCGACTTCCGTAGAAGGGGTTTTTGTTAGCAGACAAATTAAGGTTGCCCCCAGACTATATAAGTCAGATGCCACGGTCAATTCTCGGTTAAACATTTGCTCTGGGGGCATGAAACCTAAAGTACCTTTGACGACGCTACTAACGGCAACTTCTCCGGCACCCACTCTGGCAAAACCGAAGTCAACTAAAGTGACTTTCATTTGGTCGTCAACGAGGATATTTTCTGGTTTTAAATCTCGATGAATGACCGGGGGAATTTGACTTTGTAAGTATTTAAGGATTTCCAGAACGGAAATAGCTATTTGTTTGATTTGTTGGGGAGACCAATCATTTTTTTCTGCGAGAGAAGGAGCTTTTTTATATTCCTGAATCAGACAAAAACCGCTGCCTGTTTGGAAGGAATCTAAGTAGCGAGGGATGTTAGGATGGTCTAGTTGGCGGAGGACTTGAAGTTCGCGATCGCTTGCCTGATATTCGGACCAATTAGCCCCCGGACTGGCAAATTGAAATTGTTTGACAACCACGGAATTTTTGCTATTAATTTCTGTTGCTAAATAAGTAACTCGACCGCCGGCGCGGTTGTGTCCGAGTTCGCGTTTTACTTGGTAGCCGTAGTTGGAAAAATCGGGTAAAGTTTCAGTAGTTAACATGGTTTTTATGGTACGATTAAATAGTTGTAGTAATGGCAGGGACATCGCGGTCGCGATGCCTCCTGCTATTAATTAGTTATAACCCAATTATGGAAGCACAACCAAGGGAAATTAAAAATTACCTGACTGCCGATGGCAGAGCTCCATTTGCCGAATGGCGGGCCGACTTGCGAGATGGGCAAGCGAAAGCTAAAATTCGGATAAGGCTCGATCGAGTTAAGGTAGGCAATTTAGGAGACTATCGCTCCGTTGGAGAAGGAGTCTGCGAACTTAGAATAAACTATGGTCCGGGCTACCGAATTTATTTCGGGCAAATTGGAAATACCATAGTGCTTTTGCTCTGTGGAGGAGATAAAAGCACTCAACAGCGAGATATTCGTCAAGCAATTGAATACTGGAGAGAATACAGGAGTAGAGATAATGCGTAAAGTTTTTGAAGACTATCAAGAAGAACTAATTCACGAACTCAAAGAAAATCCCGAAGAAGCGGCAACTTATATTTGGGCCGCCTTGGATGAAGAAGATCCAGAACCGGAATTACTGCCTTTAGTTCTCCATAATGTAGGTGAAGCTTTGGGGGAATTAAATATGTCGAAAGAGGCGGCTAAATTGCATTTAGAAAAATTAGACGAATTGT
>CAZUCT010000380.1:0-5256 GCA_964619285.1 uncultured bacterium
CATCTATTCCCGACTTCAGAATGCCGATAATTTTCCCCAACTGACTGAAATAATACTCCTGCAAATCTATTTCTATTACCTGCCCTTGTAACCTTAAAAACTTCCAAACGCTGCCCGTAGTCACCGTTCCATAAATAGCTTTAACTTCCCTACCTTTACGCCGATTAAATAATTGAGCGCCCACCATTTCCGCCATGCATTGCCCCAAACCAGACTCGATATTATCGTTTTTTGCCTCCACCAATTTCTGGCGCTCGGCGAGGGCAACATCGCTACCGCTAAACTTGCCTGGCCGAGGGACAGTAATAACTGGTGCATTAATAAAAATTTGTTCTGCTGAAAGACTAATTAAAAAATCGCAAAAACCGTTTAATCCTCGTTCCAGATCCACGGTAAAATCTTTACCCGAAAACAAACTAATATTATCCGATAGCTGCTGTTTTAGTTCGATTAAAATTGGCGCAATAATCATTTCCGATCGCGCTTTTTCCGAGGCAACTGCCAAGGCTAAAGGAACGTTATATTCGAGGATTTTTTCTAGCATTTCGCTAATTTTGACCTCGGGAATGTTGGCAAAAATTCCCGCTTTCTCCACGAGGGTTATTTCAAATTGCGTAACCACATCTTCGACGGTAAATTGACTGTATGGCATGATAATTAATCAAAAGAAAATTGGGATGCAACAAATAGGCAGTTCTAGAGAATCGGCCTGTGAAACCCGATTTTTTTAAAAAACCGGGTTTCCGATTTACCAAAGGCAATACAAGACCTGCTCTCTAGGGACGGAAACGAGTTAACAATTCCTCGCGAGATAAATCGGGCAATTGAAGAATTAAAGCCATATATTCCTCCGATGGGAGTGCGGCCAAAGGTTCGATAATTGCTGCCAATTCCTCATCCACCGCACCAAAACGAAGTCGAAGCATACCTTCGATACTTTGTTGGTATTTGCGGCGTTCCTGCTGGATGCGTTCTTCCAAGACTTGGCGTTGCTGGATTTGCTCTTGGAAGCGCTGTTCGTAAGTTAAGCGTTCCTCCTGGATGCGCTCTTCGTATTCTTGCTTAATTTGTTCGATTTCTCGGTCGAAAAGTGGTTCTAATCGCATAATTAAACTCCTTTCTCCTCGGTCTAAACCTTGAGTAACTGCTAAATGCCTTTTGAAACTTAACAACAAACTGAGAACCGCTTGACGATAGGCACTTCCTTTTGGCAATGCCTCCAACTCATCGATCGCTCGTTGTTGTTTCCTTCCTTTGCCTAGTATCCTCAACCACAGAGTATCTGGGGTTTCTGGTAACTTGTGAAGAACCACCACGGCACTCCTGAAAGTTTCCCCCAGGAAGTAGATGCCCGGCGGCCAATCTTTTTTTAGGTTAGCACAAACTCCCGATAAAGTGGCCGTCGATGCCGTGGGGGTTAGCACCCATAAGTAGGGCCACTGAGAACGATTTGCTTTCCTTTTGCCCCCTTTAGTGTTTCTTTCCAAGTCTCGACAAAACTCCCTTAGTTTTGTCGCGCAGTCAAAGATTTCTTCCCCACTGGCAGCATTGCGGAATGGTTCAAAAATGGCAGTGGTTTCTGCCATTCTTCCCAGTAATCCCAATTGCTTTAAATCTTCTTTGAATTGTGGTTTGGGGGTAAACAATAAATCCATTTCTTTGACTTCTGCCACTACTTTTTTAGGGGTAGTAACGTCGCCGTAAGGTTCGAGCAATGTCTCCAAGTAATCTTTGGAGAATTGGTCGTGGATAAATCGTGTCATTTTTCTAAAGAGTGCGTTTTTTGGTAGATGAAAATGTTGTTTTGGTTGCGAGTCTATGCGACTCGCAACCAAATCGCTAAAGCGATTGCGGCGAACTATCGCTAAAGCGATTGCGGCGAACTTTTACTCGAAGCCTTCGATAGGTGCGAATCCTTGTCGCTGGACGTTCTCGGTTATGGTTCGGGGTTCTAGGAATTGTAGCAGATAATCGGGACCGCCGGCTTTAGAACCGACTCCCGATAGTTTGAACCCGCCGAAGGGTTGCCGGGAGACGATCGCCCCCGTTATCCCCCGGTTGATATACAGGTTCCCCACCTCAAACTCTGCTTTGGCGCGTTCTATATGAGAAGGAGTCCGGGAATACAAACCGCCAGTTAAAGCATACAGGGTACCGTTGGCAATTTCCAACGCTTCGTCAAAATTCTGGGCCTTCATTACCGCTAACACCGGTCCGAAAATCTCCTCTTGCGCTATCGTCGCCGTCGGTGGTACGTCGGCAAATACCGTCGGTCCCACAAAATAACCGACTTCGGGGGCAGTCACTTCGATCGCTACCCGACCTTCTGCCTTGCCCTTCTGGATATATTCCTTAATCCGCTTTTGGGCCTTGGCATCGATAACCGGTCCGACTTGGGTACTCGGTTTTGCCGCATCGCCGACATTGAGCGATCGCGTTGCCTCCACCAACCGTTCCACAAACTTATCGTAAACGGGGGCTAACACGATGGCCCGAGAACAAGCAGAACACTTCTGACCGCTGTAACCGAAAGCAGACTGGATCGTTCCGGCAACTGCTTGGTCGAGATCCGCGCTTTCATCGACAATAATCCCGTTTTTGCCTCCCATCTCGGCAATAACCCGCTTGAGATGTTTCTGCCCGGGGCGCAAAACCGCCGCTTCGGCAAAAATGCGACATCCTACTTCTTGGGAACCGGTAAAAACGATGGTATTGATGTCTGGATGCTTGACCATAAACTCGCCGACGGTGGAACCTTTACAAGGAACGTATTGAAATACTCCCGGCGGCATCCCCGCTTCCACCAGAATTTCGGCAATTTTGGCAGCGATAACCGAGGAAACTTCGGCGGGTTTTAATAAAGTGCAATTGCCCGCTACCAAAGAAGCGACCGTCATGCCCGTAGGAATTGCCATCGGGAAGTTCCACGGAGAAACGACCAAAGTGATGCCGCGAGATTGGTAGTGGTAGCGATCGCTTTCTCCTGCCACATCGAAAATATAACCGCTTTCCAACCGTTCCATCTCCGAAGCGTAGTAGCGACAGAAATCTATGGCCTCGGAAACTTCCGCATCTCCCTGTTGCAGCACTTTCCCGACTTCAAAAGTCATCCACGCGGTCAGTTCGTAACGCCGCTTTTCCATGATGTCCGCTGCCTTGCGCAAAATATTCGCCCGTTCCTTTGCCGGAGTCTTGCGCCACTGGGGCAATGCTGCTTTGGCGGCGGCGATCGCTTTTTCTGCCTGTTCTTGATTAACTAAACCGATTTTGCCGACAACTTCCTTCGGGTTAGACGGGTTGAGAGATTCCACCGTGTCTATAGTATTAAGGCGATCGCCGTTAACCAACGGTAAATAAGTCTTACCCAACTCTTCGCGAACTAAAGCAAGACCGTTTAACGCTTTCTGCCGGAGTTTGGCATCGGCATAGTTAGTATCGGCGGCGTTGGGGAAGACGACTTTGGCGGTGTCGTGGATGGTACCTTTGCTGTCGCCAGAGGGCGCTGCCAATAATTCCTCCACCGGACGTTCTTCGGAACTTTGGCGGATAAAAGAACTGTTGGCGGTGTTTTCCAGGAGACGGCGTATTAAATAAGACATTCCCGGCAAGAGGTCGCCATAAGGACAGTAAACCCGAACGCGATAGCCCCGTTCGACTAAAGCTTTTGCCAGTTTGTCGCCCATGCCGTAGAGGACTTGCATCTCGAAACAGCGGCGGGGTACTTTCAGGGTTTCGGCGATCGCCATTGCCTTTGCTTGGGAACGAACGTTATGGCTGCCGATGGCGGAGTAGATATATTGATGGTTCTCCAACATTAACTGGGTCAGTTTCTCGAAGTTGGCATCGGTGGCCGCTTTATCGTTATAGACCGGTTGGGGCCAGTGGTTTTGGAGGGCGGTTATAGTTTCTTGGTCCCAGTAGGCGCCTTTGACCAGGCGAACCGTTACCGGGCAACCGCGCTTTTTCGCCCATTCGATGATGCCCCGCAAGTCTGCTTCGCTGTCGCGGAGGTAAGCTTGGGTGGTGATGCCGATGTCGGAACGTTGCCGAAATTCCTCTTCCATTAAGAGTTCTTTGAGGATGGCGAGGGTGAGGTCTTTATATTTGTACTGTTCCATGTCGAAGTGAACTGCCACTCCGAGTTCTTGGGCGCGGCGGAGGAGGGTGCGGATGCGATCGCTCGCCCGTTCCTGGGAACCTTTGGCATCTAAGGGGTCGAATTGAGAATAGAAGGCCGTGAGTTTGACTGAAACTTGCACTCGCGGGAGTTGTTCTGTTTCCTGGCGCTCGGCTCCTTCAACATCGCTATCGCTAAACTTGCCTGGCCGAGCGACGTCTGCCTCGTCTATTTGGGGCACCGACGACCAATTTTTCGCCGCCCCCGCCAGTTGCGCCATCAATTCCAAATAGCTATCTAGGTAAGATTGCGCTTCGGTTTCCGTGATGACCGCTTCCCCCAGAAGGTCGACGGTGAAAGCCATTTTTTCCTTGCGCTGCTTTTCGAGGGTTTTGACGATTTTTTCTACGTTCTCCCCGGCGATGTATTTGTGAGCGAGGGTTTCCACCGCCGGCGCTACGGTGGTAGCTGCCAGGTTGGCGGGCATGGAGTCGGGGTTGGCGAAGTCGAGGAGTTTTTTGAGGGCGTCTGGGAGTTCGACTTCTTCGGCGGTTAGGTATTCTTGCAGGTGGGCGGCTATTTCCGGTTTGCTGTGGAGGGCCGGCAGGCAGTCGATGAACCGGAATAGTTGGACTCGGAGGCCGGGGTTAGACATGGCCCAGTCTAGGAGTTTATCGTCCCACCGCCCCAGGTCTTTGATTTGTCCGAAGAGCGATCGCTTTTTCTCTTGGGTGGCTGTTAGAAGCTGTTTGGCTATTTCTAGGGTTTTTGGTTCGTAAGCTGTTTTTTCTGTTTGAGCTACCATTTTGGGCTGTTTTGACAAGAGTTGCTTAAGTTAATTAGGGATTGAGCCATTTTTTCGTAGGTTGGGTGGAACGGAGTGGAACCCAACATCATTAGTTGTGGTTCGCTCCACCCAACCTACGAAGAACTAAAACTCAATCCCTTCTCTTGTTATTTTAGCTTGAATGGCCCTCAAACGGGGCAATATTTTTCGTAGGTGGGGCCTTATGCTAGAGGGGCGATCGAGAAACCCGGTTTTTCCAACAATACCTTCGCCAATTTTTCAAGGCTAACTCACCCCCCAGAAACCCGGTGGGCAAAAAACCGGGTTTCGCAAATTAGATAGGGTGCCGAGA
>CAZUCT010000381.1:0-5227 GCA_964619285.1 uncultured bacterium
AGCTCGCAAAAAGCGTTGAATTGTAGGTTTTCCTCTTGCATTGAGATGCACCCATATGTTCTTTGGTGCTTTCGCCCGCATGAAACCGGGAATATACGAAAAACCCGGTTTCTTAAATCTCCAACTGTCAATCGCCTCCAATTCCCTTATAATGCCAAACTGGATGCATCTCGTAACAACCAACAACCAACAACAAAATGAAACAACATCCAAACAAGCAAAGCTTGCTTCTGGGAGCAATTTTCGGAATTGCTCTGGCAGCGGGAATGCCCGGGGTAACTTTCCCTCAAACCTCCCCGCCACTAATAGCCCAGTCCGCAGAACTCCAAGAAGCAGAAAGACTCGAACAACAAGTAATCCAGCTTTATCAACAAGGCAACTATCCAGAAGCTATATCCCTAGCAGAACAAGTCTTGAAACTCCGAGAGAAAGTATTGGGGCCGGACCACCCAGAAGTCGCCAAAAGCCTCAACAACCTAGCCGCCCTCTACAACCTCCGAGGCAACTACACCAAAGCCGAACCTCTCTTGCAAAGGGCGATCGCTATCTTAGAAAAAAACCTCGGACCGGACCATCCCTTAGTAGCTGCCAGTCTGGATAACCTCGCACAACTTTACCAAGGTCAACGCCAGTACGACGAAGCCGCGCCCTTGTTCGAGCGAGCCTTAGAAATTCGCGAGCAAGCTTTGGGGCCCCAGCATCCAGAAGTTGCCAAAGGTCTCAATAACCTAGCCGTACTCTACTTTATTCAACGGAGATACGACGAAGCCGAGCCACTGTACCAACGCCTAATCACTATTAACGAGCGGGTCTCGGGCCCCGAACATCCCGAGCTGGCTAATAGCATCCATAATTTCGGCAACCTTTACCGCCTCCAAGGCAAGCACGAACTAGCCGAACCCATGTTTAAACGGGCCCTGGCTATTCGAGAGAAAGTATTGGGACCGCAGCATCCCTTAGTCGCCACCAGTCTCAGCAGTCTGGGAGTCCTTTACAACGTTCGAGGAGATATTGCTTCCGCCGCCGAATTTTTCAAACGGGGTTTGGCAGTGGAGGAATATAACATCGCTCTCAACTTGCTCGTCGGTTCGGAAAGCAGCAAGCGCGAATACATGGATACTCTCACTGGTACTACCCACGCTCGCATCTCTTTCCACGTCAAGTCCGCCCCCAATAACCTCGAAGCCGCCCGCCTCGCCCTGACTACCATCCTCCAACGCAAAGGACGAGTCCTCGATGCAGTCAGCAATAACCTTCAAACCATCCGCGACAACCTCACCCCAGAAAATCGCGGGTTATTAGAACAACTAACCGCTACTCGTTCCGAAATGGCAACTCTGGCCTTTGGGGGACCGGGAAATAGAACTCCAGAAGAATATCGAACCTTGCTGAGTTCCTTAGAAACCAAAGCAGAAGAAATAGAAACCCAACTCGCCGCCGCCAGCGCCGAATTTCGAGTCGAGTCCGAACCTGTCACTATCGAAGCAGTGCAAAAGTTGATTCCCCAAGACGCGGCCTTGGTAGAAATAATGGTTTACAACCCTTTTAATTTTGAAAATGCCAGCGCCGCCCCTCCCCGTTACGTCGCTTACGTCCTCCACTCCGAAGGGGAGCCCCAATGGGTTGAGTTGGGGGAAGCGGGGGCGATCGATGATGCCGTCCTCGATTTTCGCAAAGCATTGCGACGAGATCCCGCCCAACCGGGTCGCATCGTCGATCCGCAACTCAGCATCGAACAGATAAAGGAAAAAGCCCGCGCCCTGGACGAGATGATAATGCAGTCGGTTCGCGAGTTGCTGAAAAACAAGCGCCATATCCTTCTATCTCCCGACAGCCAACTCAATTTAATACCTTTCGCCGCTCTGGTTGACGAAGAAAATCGCTTTCTCGTCGAAAACTATACTATTACTTACCTTACTTCTGGGAGAGATTTGCTGAAACTGCAACTGCCGACTCCCGAATTCCAACCATCCCTGGTACTAGGCAACCCCGACTTCGACCTCAACGCCGACGATACTACTACTATAGTTGCCAGTCGCGGGGGCAATACTCGCGCCGCCGACCTGTCTTTCCTCAGTTACAAACCTTTGCCGGGAACCGAGGCCGAAATCGAGGCGATCGCTCCCCTACTCCCAGAAGCAACTACTTTGGACGGCAGCGAGGCTACCGAAGGAGCAATAATAGAAATCGAAAAACCCAGGGTTCTCCATTTAGCTACTCACGGATTTTTCTTAAAAAATGCCGCCGACTCTGTAGAAAACCCGTTATTGCGTTCCGGTTTGGCTTTAGCCGGTTTCAACAACCGAGGGGAGTCTGCCTCCACCCTCGACGGCGTACTTACGGCCTTGGAAGTTTCGGGGTTAAATTTGCGCGGTACTCAGTTGGTGGTACTGTCTGCCTGCGAGACCGGTTTGGGAGAAGTTGCCAACGGCGACGGAGTTTACGGCCTGCGGCGGGCTTTTACCATAGCAGGTGCGGAAAGTCAACTGATGAGTTTGTGGAAAGTTGACGATTTGAGGACTCAAGAGCTGATGGTGGGATATTATCAACGCCTCAAGGACGGCATGGGACGTTCCGAGGCTATGGGAGATATTCAGTTAGAGATGTTGAAAAGGTACGAGTATCCTTATTATTGGGGGAGTTTTATTCCGACGGGAAACTGGCAGCCGATGGAGGGCGAGTTTTAGCGAGTTCGTAGTAACGACTTTAGTCGTATCGCTAAAGCGATTACGGGAGCATCTCAGTTTTGCACATTTATTTTCTCATGACGAGTGACTCACACTCATGACTCACACTCAAAAAACCGCTTTTTCTTTGAGTATGAGTAAGAGTAAGAGTAAGAGTATGAAATTATCGAGGGTAAAATTACAAGTATGAGATGCTCCCGCGATTACTACGAACAAATCGCATATACCTCACAACCACCCAAAACAACCATCTCAATCAATTGACTCTATGGTAATCCAAACTCCCGTTTCTCCCTCGCTAGCTACATACTCCACGGTTAATTTGGGAATGCAACTTAGGCGATCGTCTTTCAGCACTCCCGCCCCATTTAAAGTCAAAGCATCCAAACAAGCACCCGCCATATTATCCAAATCGGAATTAGTACGATGTTTGCCGCAAAAACTTAAAGAAATTGCTGCCTTTTTAATCGGCAATTTCTCAGTTAGGTTCATGTCTAATACTTGACGACAAATTTCGACCTCTGCCATATTTCGCCATTGACGATATTGCCGAGGTAAATATGTCCCCTTAGATGTTACTCTCGGTCTGGCTTTGGGAACTACATTTCCGGGAACGTAAAAAACAATACTATTTGATTTATTTTGGTTTTTTACCTCCTTTTTTGTTGTCAAATTTTTAGCGGGAGTTTCCGTCAATTTAGTAGTAGATTCTAAAGAGCGATCGCCCTTTTTTTCTTTTTCAGAATAGTTACCGTTTTCTTCTGGTTCGACAACAACTAATTTAGCAGTTAATTCTGGGGAGCGATCGCCGGTTTTTTCTATTGCTAAAACACTACCATTATCTTCTTGTTTTTCTGTTTCAGGTGTTTCTACTATTAATACAGGGGGAGCGATCGCCTCATCAACTTCTTTTTTTTCTACTTGCTTCTTCGAACAAACTCCAGCTATTTGTGGGAGAGCTTTTTGCGGAGCCAGTAACAAAGAATCTCTAGCAGCGATCGCCATATAAGTTTGAGCGCTAGCTTCTGAAAAAGAGCAACAATCTTGCAGCCACTTTTGCCATTCTGACTCAGATAAGATGGCTTTTATTTGTAACAACAAATTGCCAATAGTACAAGCAAATAAAAGTGCCCTGGCAGGTTCCGCCTGGCACCGTTCGTACTTGCTGTTAATTTGGACCGTTAATTGTTTTAGTTCGGTTTGCACGTTAGTCAAGTTTCTAAGCATTTTATTTTCAGCAAACAATCATTATAGCAGTTCTCTGGTGCTAATTGCGTTTTTGTTAATTGTTAAATTCTCGGCACTCTTCAAAGCTGACTTGTAGCCAGATAATCTGCAATTTCAGCCACGCTCTTGCGAATAGCTTCCTCGCTGTATTCTCCATCATCAATTACCGTCACGATATAAGTATTTCCGGCAACTTTCATCGCCAAAGTCGTACCCAAAACCGAAGAATTTTGACCCGTTTTTTCTCCCAACCACCGAGCATTTTTACCTTCCAAAGCAGCATACCCTAACTCGCGATCGTGTTGCAGCCCCAGTATAGTTATTAAAAGGTCGTCTCCTGGATGCTCTCGGTTATAAATTTGTACCATCATCGCCGTTAATTCGTCAGCATTTAAGCTATTTTTAGTTTCCCCCAAATCCATAGGTACCGTGCTTTCGCCGATAAATTTAGAATTAACCCGAGTCTCTCGATAGCCCCTTTCTTCTAATACTTGATTGATGTATTTTCTGGTCAAATAATCGATTAATTGATTGGGCGCAGTATTGCTGCTGTTAATAATTGTTTCAGCCAATAACTGCCTCAGAGGATAATTGTGCCCCCCTTCCAGTGACGAAAACTCTTCTTCCGTAACATTTCCTTCATCCACATAAATTTCTGTATCTAAATCGATATTTTCAACGGTTAACTTGTTAATTAAGGCAACAGCAATGGGAACTTTCATCAAACTGGCGGCGCTTGTTGGAGCCACGTTTCCTTGCAAATGTCGGCATCGATATTCAAGGTTGCAAACCGTAATTTTTGCGCTTTCCGATAGCTCGCTTTTAATAGCTATTTCTTGCAAAAAACCCGATTTAGTTACTTCTGCTTCGTAGTTTTCTACTGTTTTAAATACATGAGCTTGTGGCAATTCTTTTTCTAAATTTGCTTTAGTAGAAAAAAGCTGCCACAGAAAAAAAATAGATGCAAAAGTTCCCACGGTTAGTAGAACAGGCATCCTGCCTGTTAGTAAGATAAGAAGGATAGTTAAGGGCGATCGCCCCTTTTGCTTCTCGATAATTTTTGACATCCCGATATCCTTCCTCAAAACAGAATTAGCTAGGCTGAAAACAACTAACAAACAGATTTTTTAGCTCCAGTTGCCATCAAGAACCAAAGGGAAAAATTAAGAGAGCGAAAATGCAAATGCCAGTCACACCAAAGCTTTCACACAATATCTTCAATTTTGAATTGTCTATTGTCTATTGTTAATTGTCTATGGTTAATATTTTATTGATATTACAACCTTTTTGCTTCTTCGATCCAATTTTGAACT
>CAZUCT010000382.1:0-5198 GCA_964619285.1 uncultured bacterium
TCTTCTCCATTATTGCCGGAAATTGCCAGGGATATTAATACTAGCAATTAGCTCCTAAGAAACCGGGTTTCTCCCAGAAACCCGTTTTCTGGACCCACTGAGATACCCCTAACAATTAATAAAAACTGCCAGACTTGCGATAATGGACCGCCGTCATCCCGTCATTTAACACGGCGCCGTTATCTATGGCCGCATAAACCAACCAATGGTCGCCGCATTCCATTCGATTTTTAACCGTGCATTCCAAATATGCCAGAGCATCCTTGAGAATATAACAACCGTTCTCAGCTTCGGCAACATTTAAGCCCTCAAAGCGATCTTGACCGGGGGCGAATTTTTTCAGAAAATGCTTCCGGAGGGAATAACCCTCAATCAAAATATTCAACACGAACTTATCTCCCGGGTAAGTCAAAGACTCCAAAGCCCGGTCTTTAGCAACCGCCACCGTAATTCCTGGAGGATTAAAAGTTGCTTGAGAGACCCAGGAAGCTAACATGGCGCTGGTGACATCTCCCCGCTTGGCAGACATGACGCAGAGGGAACCGACCACTCGCCCCATTGCTTGGGCGGTACGATCGCTCGCCGAACCGCTGGCCGCTGCCTTGGGAGTCCGTTGCTTCAGAGACTTCCTCAAACTTTGAGCGAAATCGATGGCCGCTTCTTCAGTTTCTTGTAGCGTCACGTCGGTGGGGGTGAATTTAACTCGAATAGGTTCAAAGCCTAACTTATACCCCGCATCCTTTAACTTAGTCTCCAAAAAGTCGATCGCCTCCCCACTCCAACCGAAAGAACCAAAAACCCCCGCCAACTTATTCTTAGAAGCAGTTTTTAACACAATTCCCAAAGCCGTCTGGATTTGAGTGGGGGCGTGACCGCCGAGAGTGGGGGAACCGATAATAAACCCATCGCACTTTTGTAGCGCGTTCTCGATCTCCTCCGGTTTGACAGCTTCGCAGTTAATCGACTCCACCGCCACCCCAGATTTAGTCAAACCTTTAGCGATCGCCTGAGCTATAGTCGCAGTATTGCCGTAGGCCGAAGCATAAATCAAAACAACGTTTAGATCCTTAGTATTCTGTTCTACGCTCCACTTCCGGTAAAGATTAGTTAACTCCTTCATGCCGTAGCGCACCAAAGGGCCGTGACCGGTTGCATAAAACTTGACCGCAGGCAGTTCGGTAATTTTATCCAAAGCGAACAGCACTTGTTTTGCCTGGGCGGCGTGCAAGCAGTCGTAATAAAAACGTCGGTCTTCGCTATAGACGCTCCATCCTTCATCCAAGATCTGGTCGCCGCAGAAGTGGGCGCCGAAGAATTTATCCGTAAACAGGATTTGAGATTTGCGATCGTAGGTTAGCAAACCATCGGGCCAACGGGGAGTCGGCGTGGCAATAAACTGTAACTCGTGCCCCATCCCCAAATCTAGGGTATCTTCCCCGCGTACAATCGTAATGTTTAACTCTTGCCCCTCAAAAAATTCTCGCAAGGCCAAGGCCGCCGGATTAGAACAAACAAAAGTTATTTGAGGCGCAATTTCCAGCAACGCTTTAATCGTAGCGCCGCGATTGGCATTAAAATGTCCCAGAATGATGCAATCCAGGCGTTTTAAGTTAACCCGATCCTGTAAAATCGTCAGATAATTTTTGGTAAACGACTCTCCTGGAGGATCTAGGATCGCCATTTTCTCCCCTTCTATTAAAAAGGAGTTAGCAGTCGTGCCTTTTTGGAGGGAATATTCGACCTCGAATTTGAGTCGGTCCCAAGTACGAGAGCGAATAATTTTGGTATCTTCGCCGATGAGGGAAACTTGAACGTCTTTTGCTTTAGTGACTTTGGTGGGAGTTGTTGTTAACATAATTTTTGGTAATGGCTGATGTTTGTCGCAAGCACTTTAGTGCTTTAACGTTCTTCGTGTCAGAGCTACAAAGGCAGGAGTCTGGCCAACTTTAATATTCTGCCATCTTGGCATTTATCGGATAGAAATAGGCTTCTCCAGATTGACTGGCTCCAGCAAGATTCTTATAGAAAGCCCCAACGATCGCGGCATCTCCATCTATAGCTACAGAGTTACCGAATTGGTTGCCTCTAGCAGGAGTTGGATTGGAAAAGGTTTGCAGCAGTTCCCCCGTACTTGTCTCAAACAAATAGACTTCCCCGGAATTATAAGCTTCTGACTCCTTATATGGTGCCCCAACGATCGCAGTATCTCCATCTATAGCTACAGAGCTACCAAAAGAGTCGCCAGATGCGGGCTCTGGATTGGAGAAAGTTTGCAGCAGTTCCCCGGTACTTACCTCAAATAAATAGGCTTCCCCCGAATAAGAGGCTCCAGCATTCTTGGACGGTGCCCCAACCACCGCAGCATCTTCATCTATAGCTACAGAGCTACCGAAAGAGTCGCCAGATGCCGGAGTTGGATTGGAGAAAGCTTGCAGCAGTTTTCCGCTACTTGCCTCAAACAAATAGGCTGCCCCCGAATCATCCTTCTTGGGTGCCCCAACCAGGGCAACATCTCTATCTAGGGCGACAGAGTAACCGAAAGAGTCGCCAGATGCCGGATTTGGATCGGAGAAAGTTTGTAACAATTCCCCGCTACTTGTATCAAACAAATAGGCTGCCCCCGAATCATCGGCTCCTGCATCTTTCTTGGGTGCCCCAACGAGAGCAACACCTTTATTTATAGCTACAGAGCTACCGAAAGAGTCGCCAGATGCCGGATTTGGATTGGAGAAAGTTTGCACCAGTTTCCCGGTACTCGCCTCAAACAAATAGGCTTCCCCCGAATCATCGGCTCCCGCGTCCTTCTTGGGTGCCCCAACGAGGGCAGCATCTCCATCTATAGCTACAGAGCTACCGAAAGAGTCGCCAGATGCGGGAGTTGGATCGGAGAAAGTTTGCACCAGTTTCCCGGTACTTGCCTCAAACAAATAGGCTTCCCCTGAATTGCTAACTCCACCATCCTTGTTATAAGCCCCAATGACTGCGGCATCTCCATCTATGGCTACAGAGCTACCGAAATAGTCATGATATGCCGGAGTTGGATTGGAAAAGGCGTGCTTCTCATACTTAACAGCCCTCGTTGCCAGCGCGATCGCCCTTGACGGACCGATACTCAAACAGGTCAATGCCAGCAGCACTGACATCGCCCACGGTAAGATTCGTTTCATGCTTAACGAATTGTAAAAAGGTTTACAGTAAATAGTCGGATGGAGAATGGGTAATTAACAATTCCCCATTCCCCGTAGAACAGGCATCCTGCCTGTTCCCAATTCTCTAATAGTGATTTCCTACCTTGCGGTGGTGAACTGCCGGCAGGGCATCCGGATCGCTAACGCGCCCGCTAGAGACGGTGGCATAAACAATCCAATGGTCGCTGCATTCCATCCGAGAAGCTACTTCGCACTCCAGATAGGCGAGGGCATCTCCCAAAATGGGGGAACCGTTGCTGGCGGTTTGAGTTTTGATGCCGGCAAAGCGATCTGCCCCGGGGGGAAAGCGCTTTAAGAAGTGCTTCATCAGTGCTTGATAGTTGTCTTGCCGCAAGACGTTGAGGACAAAGCGATCGCCTACTTGCATCAGAGCTTCGATGGCCCGGTCTTTGGCGACGGCGATGGAAACGCCGAAGGGCTCGAAACTTGCTTGAGTTACCCAAGAAGCTAACATGGCGCTGCTGACATCGCCTTTAGTGGCGGTGATGATATACAAGCCGCCGCTAATGCGTCCCAAAGCTTTATCCAAGTCGCTGTCTAGAGCTTTCATTTGCTGGATCGCCTTTTTGAGATCCAGCAGTTGCCCCATGTCGGTGCCGGACTCTTCGCAGAGCTTGTAAGTAGCTTCGGTGGGAGTTTCCTTAATGAGAATATTGGGAAATCCCTGTTTGAGTCCCGATTCTTTTAACTGGTTGGCAACGGGATAGATAGATAAGTCGTCGCCACCGCCGGACTCGAAGAGACCGAAGGCTTGTTTTTTGTTAGCTGCTGCCAAGATAGTATCGATCGCCGCTTGAGCGGTTGCCGAAGCGGGACCGCTTACGGGTGGGGAACCGATGACGATGCCCGATGCTATTTCTACCAACTCCCGCACGTCTTGGGGTTCCGCTGATTTTAGATCCATCATTTCTACCCCCACCCCAGTTTTGGTGATGCCGTGGGCGAGCGCTTGGGAGAGGCGATCGCTATAACCGTAGTCCGATGTATAAAATAGCGCTACCAGTTTGCCTGCTTTCGATTGCTCTTTGCTCCATTTTTCGTAGCGACCGGTCAATTCTTCTAGATTATAGCGAAGTAGGGGGCCGTGACCTGTCGCTATGGTCGTAATTTCTCCCAGAGCTTTCATCCGCTTCATGGCGCTTAACACCGATCGCGCGTTGGGTGCCATCAAGCATTCGTAATAAAAGTGATAGTCTGCTTCTATTGCTTTTAAATCTTCGTCGTAAGTTTTATCCGAGCAATAGTGCATCCCAAAGGCATCGCAGGTAAACAAAGTCTGGGTTTTGCTGTCGTAAGTAAAAATAGTATCCGGCCAGTGTAAGTTAGGGGCGGATACGAATTGTAAAACGTGACCGTTACCCAAATCTAATGTACTGCCGTTTTTGACCTGTTCTTTATTAAACGGTTTGTGAACTAGGTTTTCTAAAAATTGAATTGCCACTTTTGCTCCCACCACCGTTATTTCCGGGGCGAGTTCCAGCACGTCTTTGACCAAACCGCTGTGATCTGGTTCGGTATGACTGATAATGAGATAATCGATTTCGCTCAGATCTATTAAACCTTTGAGGGCGTCCAAGTACAACTCGCGGAATTTGGCGTGGGAGGTGTCAACTAGGGCAGTTTTTTCTCCCCGAATGATGAAAGAGTTGTAAGTGGTCCCATTTTGCAGGCCAAATTCGATGTCGAAACGGTCTCGGTCCCAGTCCAAAGACCGTATGGTTGTCGTGTCTGGGGCTATTTCCCCCGTTTCGATGGTTAGTCTTTTTTGTACCGGTTCGGCAACGGCTACCATGAATGACCTCCGTTTTACTTGTTTGTTTTTTATTTTCCTTTACATATCTTAACAGTTTTTCATTATAAGTTTTTCTTAAATATTTAATTTCATTGTTAAGAAGATTAAAAGTCAAGGTTCGGTTTTAACGACGCTTTTTTCAGCAAATTATGATATAATTCGGTGCTGTCGTTTTTTTGATTTTCGGGAATGGGGAA
>CAZUCT010000383.1:0-5193 GCA_964619285.1 uncultured bacterium
TAATTGCTAATTGTTAATTGTTAATTGTTAATTGCTAATTGTTAATTGCTAATTGCTAATTGTTAATTGCTAATTGTTAATTGTTAATTAGGTTCTTGTTAAAAACCTGCCTGCCAATATTTTTCGGGAGAATAGAGCTTTCTTAATTTATATAATTCAGTTTCGGACATTAACCCCTTGACTTCGGCTATTAATTCGCGCCACTCCAGGCGATCGCTCTGAGTCTCGGCTTGTTTAAACCGATCGATAAAAAACCTAGTCCAAAACTCGGGGGCCAGTCTTTGTCCCCAGCGTTTGTACCAACGGCGACGCCACCTGCGGAAATCAGCTAAAGTCGGGGCAGCAACTCCCAAAATGGGCGGAAAATCGGCGTAACTGACAAAGCGACTGACTCTCCGACCGTGAACGTAAACCATATTCCTCCAGCATTCGATCCGATAAATTTCTTCGGGCTCGATGCCAAACATTAGGGCCGCTGTTTCCTCCGTGACGAATCGGGCCAAGGGATGCGGTTTGTTGGACTTAAAAATAATTTTCGATCGCTTTTGGGATGTTTTTGATAACATGGTCTTAAGTTGGACAGGGTTTTCCTGTCGATTTGCAAAGACGATGGCGATCGCTCGCCTGCTTTTTTGGGCCCGCGAGCGATTGCTCTTTCATAATTTCTTATTAAATCCAAAATTTTGTAATTTGTCAAGGGAATATGAGTAGAGGCTTAGTAAGGTTGCGAGTTAGGGAGTTTGCGGCTGAAAAAGGCTGGACCCTCAAAGAAGTGGCCAAGCGTTCCGGTGTCGGCTACACCACAATTAGTAATTACGCCCGTTCCCCTGGAATGGCGATGGTAGATTTCACTGCTATATATAAGCTAGCTCAAACTTTTGAGGCGACTATTGAAGATTTAGTAGAAATAATAGAAATGTAGATAGAAATGTAGGGCGATCGCTTCGGGTGCCTCTAAATTTTTAATCTCTGTAAACCTGTTTCTATCAAATTTCTATCAAATTAAGGGTGGAGCTCGTAACGAGTACTCAAAAAGACCGCTTTTTATTTGAGTACTCGTCAAGAGTACTCGTCAAGAGTATGAGTTGGCTTCAGAAGGTCAACGAAACAGCTTAGGATAAATCTGCCGCCAGGCCGCAACCGCAAAAACTGCAGTCCAAAGCAAGAGCAAAATTAAAGAAAAAATCCAACTGCCAGACAATCCCAAATGCCAGCGCAACAGCTCCACCAAAGGAGATAGGGGCAACATTCCTGCTAGCTTCTGCAACAATGGAGGCAGAACATCTCGCGGGAAATAAGTTCCGCTTAAAGTGAACATGGGAACGACGAGCAAAAAAAGCGGCACGTTAATCTGGTCGATAGTGCGTGCGAGACCGGCGCTCAACAAGCCCATCGCAGCAAATAACAGACTGCCTAAGACTATGAGCGGGAAAGATAACAAAAACTGCCACCCGGAAAACAGTCCCCAGATAATAGCAACCAAACCGGTAATAGTTGCTGCCAAAATTCCTTTAGTGGCGGCCCAGAACCAATCTCCGAGAAAAACTTCGGTAAAGGTTAAGGGTGCGGTTAGTAAAGCGTGCCAAGTTTTTTGGTAGTTAAGGCGAAGGAAACTGCCAAAAGCGCCTTCAACGAAGGATTGAAACAGGATGGCGATCGCCATCATACCGGGAGCGATAAATTGTAAATAACCGATTTCTTTGCCGGCGTAAGTAACTTCTCCGACTAATGGGGTTAAACCGTAACCGAATGCCAGCAGATAAATTATCGGTTCGGATAGGGGCGGCAGACTATTGACGAGCCAAGTTTTCTGATAAACTCGGGCGTGTCGCCGCCACACGGAATAAACTCCCCAAAAAGTAATAGTATCGCGTTTCATAAAAAAGTAGGTAATGGGTAATAGGGAATGGGTAATGGGTAATGGGTAATGGTTAGGATTAACAATTGACAATTAACAATTGACAAAATCTACTCCTGATTTAACAAAGTGCCGGTCAAGCGCAAAAAGACATCTTCTAAGTTGGCGCGTCGGCGACTTAACCTTTCGGGATGGAAAGCGCTTAACTCGGACCACAAATTGTCCGCATTCTCCGGTGGCAAAACCAATATATACCCAGTAGCAAAATGACGATACCAGGTTTGATATTTAGCAGCAAACTGCTCTAAAGTGCCCTCGGGGATGCCTTCGACTTCGGCAACTTCTCGACCGATGACGCGATCGATTAGTTCTGGGGGAGTGCCCGAGTCGATCGCTTTGCCTTTTTGCATCAGCAGGAGGCGATCGCACAATCTTTGAGCCTCGTCCATATAATGAGTAGTCAGCAAGACCCCGCAACCGGACTGTTTTAAATCTTTGACCAAGCGCCAAAAATCTTGACGGGCATCGGGGTCCAGTCCGGTGGTGGGTTCGTCGAGAAATACTACTTTTGGATTGTTGATGAGGGCGCGGGCGAGGACCAAACGCCGCTTCAAACCGCCAGAGAGTTCGTCGATGCGGTGGCGGGCGTATTCTTGCAAACCGACGCGATCTAAGAGTTTGGCGGCTCTGTTTCTGGCCTCTTTACCGGTAATGCGGTAAAAGTTCGCAAAAAACATTAAGTTTTCTAATACTCCAAAGTCGGGGTCGAGGTTGTCTTCTTGGGTGACTATGCCCATGAGACTGCGAGCTTTTCGCCCTTGGGAACGAACTTCGTATTGGTCCATTTGGACGAATCCGCGAGTGGGGACGACTGCTCCGTAGAGCATTCCGACAGTGGTAGTTTTACCGGCACCGTTGGCTCCCAGGAGGCCCAAGACTTCTCCCGGTTCGAGGGTGAAACTGACCCCAGAGACTACGGTAGCGTCGCCGTAGGTTTTCCACAGGTCGTAAGCTGTTAATACCATTTGCTGAAATAGATGGCCTTTTTTGGATGGCCTGTTTTTTTGTAATACGGTTGTATTATAAAGCGGTTTTCTCAAAAACGGCAAGCTTTTTTAAATGGGGAATGACAATTAACAATTGACAATTAACAATTAACAATTAACAAGCGATCGATATACGGTTCCACAGGACCGGATGATTGTTTTAATGGAGAATATGCGGAGCTGTATCTAGCGGGTAGAATGCGAGCTATTGGGGATATTGAAGTAGAACCAATAAGCGATTGCCATCGAGATTTTCTGCGCGGTCTGGGAGTTCGCGCTAATTTAGCTGTACCTATCCTTAATTCTCACCGATTGTGGGGTTTGTTAATAGCCCATCATTGCCAGAACGTTCGCAGTCGGTCGGAGTCAGGTATCGATAAAATAAAAAAAGCTGCAGCAACTCTGGCAAATGCGCCTGCTATTAGGGATTGCTAAAAAAAAAAGAAGCAGAATGTTGCTAATGGGGGCTGTTGCTCGGCAAGTCCTAATTAGGGTTTGCTGAAGTTGGACTTTTTCAGCAAGCCCTAATTATTAATTATTAATTATTAATTATTAATTGCCTGTAATGATACGGAAAGCGAATATAATTTTTTTATAAGCTAGTGGTAAAACTACGGACGCTAAGGTTTATAGAGACAAAAATTGGGTTATTGCAAAAGCCCTATTGCGTTTTGAGAAATTCTTCTGTAATAATAAATAACATACTCAGGACAAGTTCGGTTAAGCGCTGGTGCTAACAACACTAATTTATTGTAAATGCCCGTTAACTAACAGTCGCCTTAAGAGATTGGGGCGACTGCTAAAATTATAACAATACCGGGCTATTTTTAGGGAACTTGTAGGGGGCAATTCCCCTGGGTTGCCCCAACCCTATTTTACGAATCTCTCAAAGATAAATTAAAGGAGAATGCTATGCTAACTATGCCAGGAAAAAGCTATCGCGGTCCCTTACCTTCCTTAACGCAACAAGAGAAGGTTTTGAGCCATGCTTTGAAATCGGATTTAGAAAAACTGGCGGTCGAGATAGGAGAACGTAACAGATATAATTACTTGAAACTGATGGAAACCGCTAAATTTATAGAGGGGGAAATGTCTAATTGCGGTTACGAAGTTAAGCGACAAAGATATCAAATTAGCAATCAAACTTTTGAGAATTTAGAAGTAGAAATAAAGGGCGATCGCTACCCAGAAGAAATAGTAATAATTGGGGCTCATTACGATACGGTTTATGGCTGTCCGGGGGCTAACGATAACGGTTCTGGAGTGGCAGGGTTGCTGGCATTAGGGAGAGCTTTTGCGGGCAAAGAAACGGGGCGAACTTTGCGTTTTGTTTTCTTTACTAATGAAGAACCGCCATTTTTTATGACGGAACACATGGGCAGCGTGGTTTATGCCAAACGCTGCCGCCGAAGGGAAGAAAAGATTGTGGCAATGCTAAGTTTAGAAACTATCGGTTATTACTCGGACGAATTGGGCAGTCAAAAATTTCCTCCCGGTCTTAACGAGTTCTATCCTTGTACTGGAAATTATCTGGCTTTTGTTAGCAATCTTCACAATAGCAAACTGGTTTGCGATGTGATAGAGTCTTTTCGCCGCCATACTCAATTTCCTTCAGAAGGGGCGGCTCTTCCTCCTTTTGGCACGGGGGTAAATTTATCGGATCATTGGTCTTTTTGGCAAGAGGGATATCCGTCTTTAATGGTAACTGATACTGCTTTCTTTCGGTATCCTTATTACCACCGCCGCCAAGATACTCCCGAGAAGGTAGATTGCGATCGCACTGCTAGAGTTATTGCGGGTTTGGAGAGAGTTGTTGAGGAGTTCTCGGGGGTAAAAAAGTATGAATTAGTGGCTAGTTAAGAGAATAACTTAGAAACCCGGTTTTTTGAAAAAACCGGGTTTCTAAGGGTATGCATGAAAAAAGCGGGTTTCTTAATTGGTCCCTTTGTAGTAATCGCGATGGCGATCGCCCCACCAAGCAAAAACATCTCCAAATTAATTATTAATTGTAAGGTGCGCGTTGCTGTTCGACCTGTATGTTATCTATTTGTGCTGGGAGAGTTTCTTGGTTTAAGAACATGGTAACAGTGCTGAGTATCGCTGCGATAAAGATTACGAAAAATAAGACTAAGAAAGACTCTTGCTCGTACTCTTCTTTGATAATTTTATCGACTCTATAATGCTGCCCGCAGGTTTCGCAAATCCTCACGTTAGAGTTCCCTGGGGGGGAATACCAGGAGCAAGGTATTTTCTTGAGTCGGTGGTTATTTTTAAAGGGACAATTCATGT
>CAZUCT010000384.1:0-5180 GCA_964619285.1 uncultured bacterium
GAACAGACATCTTGTCTGTTCGGTGTCTAATTAATTTTGCACTCCTACTTACATAGAAAAAAATGCGCTTGAGGTTGCTATCTTGACGGAATGCTCCGCAAACGCTTCCCTTCGCAATGACGGAAATACGTTATCTTGGGCGGTTCCTATCAAAGAAACTCGGTTTTTGAATATTGGCCCGCGACGCTCTTTTATCTTAACTAGGCCAGAGCTTAGGGCCACTAGGCCAAAGCTAAGGATTTTTTAACACCGCCCTGGCAATAGCAATTTGCTGCCTCTGCCCCCTCGATAATTTCTGCCCTCGTTCCCCAACAATGGTATCGTAACCCAAGGGCAATTTGCTAATAAAATCGTCGACTTCTGCGATTTTTGCCGCCGCGATAATCTCTGGCAAACTAACATCAAAACTCCCATAAGCGATATTTTCGGCAACAGTTCCATGAAATAAAAACACGTCCTGACTGACCCAACCAATTGCCCGCCTTAAATTCTTTTAAATTCAGTTGATGAAGTGGCATTCCATTTAAAGTAATCGTGCCTTTGGGAGTGTCTATAGCAATCCTAAATAGGTTGTGAAAAATCAGCATTTTTGCTAATTGCTAATGGCTAATGGTTAGGATTAACAATTAGTAGTTAGCAATTAGCCATTAGCCATTAGCTATTAATCATTTAGTCTTTTTACAAATATGAGATGCTCCCCGCGATCGACTAGGGAGTTGTCGCTATCGTGAATTTGGATTAAGTTTTTGTAACCGGCAAGAGTTAGCATAATATAAAAAGGGGTAACGGGTAATCGGTAATGGAACTTGACCGCAGTTGACATCGAATTGCTACGGTCAAGTCTATTCAGATGCACCCCAATTTCATGGTAACGTCAGATCGCTTTGGGGTCGAACTATGGGGATGCGATCGCTCTTACTCTTCTAATATTATCTCCCGACTCATCGTTTCTTCTAACCTGCTTAACAAAGTATCCAAATCCTCGCCCACCTTTTCAAAACAATCCGGGGGCGGGATTTCTGGCTTGAAATAAACCAACTTAATTTTACTTTTGCCGATGGCGATCGCCAACACCTCTTCTTCGGGTTTATAGCCATTTATAATTCCCAAAATTTCGTTAATTTTGCCTTCAACTTGGCGGTTTAATTTCTCGATCGCCTCCCGGGAACAATAAACGAAATGGGGCGATAGCGTTAAATTAATCCCCAAAGTATCGTTACCTTCTCCTTTTTCTAAATTCAACGCCCAAGCTAAAGCAGCTAATTCTTTTTGATTGTCTCGCACAAATTTATCTAACCTGGTTCCCCAGTCATTTTGTTGGTCTAATGGTTCGTTGTTAGTTAATGTTTTCATCGTCTTAGTTTGTTTCCTCAGTTAGTTTTGTTGGGTTTCGTTACATTCCACCCAACCTACATCTACATCGCTGTCCGTCTCAATTCTGGTAATTTATTGACTCATGCTCAATCCTCTCCAAACACCAATCCAATTGAGATGCCCCCCAGAGCTCATCTTAACCCAGATTGGACCCGCCAGAAAGCAGCATAAATACCTGCTTTTTCTAATAACTCCTCATGGCGTCCCGCTTCGACGATTTTACCCCGTTCCATCACATAAATACAGTCGGCATTGCGGATGGTAGAGAGACGGTGGGCGATCGCTATGGTCGTCCGATTTTTCGTAATAATTTCTAACGACCTTTGTATCGCCGCCTCCGTTTCATTATCCACCGCCGAAGTCGCCTCGTCGAGTATTAAAATAGGAGGATTTTTTAACACCGCCCTAGCAATAGCAATTCGCTGTCTCTGCCCCCCGGATAATTTCTGCCCCCTTTCCCCAACAATGGTATCGTAACCCCGGGGCAATTTGTTAATAAAATCGTCAGCTTCTGCAATTTTAGCCGCCGCGATAATCTCTGGCAAACTGGCATCAAAACTGCCATAAGCGATATTTTCGGCAACAGTTCCATGAAATAAAAAGACATCCTGACTGACCAAACCAATTGCTTTTCTTAAATCTGGCAAATTCAGTTCATGCAGTTCGATTCCATCTAAAGTAATCTTACCTTGATGGGCTTCGTAAAGTCGCAATAATAACTTAACTAGAGTGCTTTTTCCCGAACCGGTGGAACCGACAATAGCGATAGTTTTACCCGCCGGAATTTTGAGGGAGATATTCTCGATTACTGGGAAGCCATTATCGTAAGCAAAACTAACATTTTCTAAGATTAATTCCCCGCGAACTTTCTCCACCGATAGAGGAATGTCTCCTGGATGAATTTCTCTGGGAGTGTCTAATAAATTAAAGACTCTATTAGTAGAAGACATCCCCCGTTGATATAAATCCAGAGTTTCTCCCAAACGAGTTAAAGGCCACAACAACCGTTGAGTTAAAAAGACCAAAACGCTATAAGTACCTACGGCTAAATTACCTTCAACAGCTTGTAAACCTCCCAACAATAAAATAGCAATAAAGCCGATAAAAATGAAAATTCTAATTAAAGGAACGAAGGCAGCAGAAAAAGCGATCGCTCCTTGGTTGCTCTTACTATAAGCCAAGCTTTCTCTTTCGATTCTTTTGACCTCATATTCTTCGGCAGTAAAACTTTTAATAGTAGTAATTCCCGAGATATTATTAGCCAACTGTCCGTTAAGCAAACCCACTTTTTCTCTAACTTCGGCATAACGAGGGGCGAGAATATTTTGAAACCAAATTGAACCCAAAATAATAAAAGGAATTGGCAATATTGCCAACAAAGCAACCTCACCAGCTAAAAGAAAGAAAGCCCCGCCAATAATAATGACAGTTGTAGTTACTTGGATAACCTCATTTGCCCCTAGATCTAAAAACCTTTCTAATTGATTGATATCGTCGTTAAGAATTGATAGCAAATTGCCGCTGCTGCGGTTTTCAAAATAGGCTAATTCTAATTCTTGTAAATGACTGTAAGCATCCAGGCGTAAATCGTGTTGAATATTCTGGGCAATATTGCGCCAAAGTCGCTTATAGACATATTCAAAAACTGACTCCAATCCCCAGATAATTAAACTGATAAAAGACAGCACCAGCAATTGTCCGAAAATGTCTTTTACGCCCCAGCTAGCGATGAGAGAATCTTGTTTTTGGACGACGATATCGACGGCGGCACCAATTAATGCCGGCGGTGCTAAATCGAAGATTTTATTTAAGGCGGAACCAGCGGTGGCTTGCCAAATTAGGGGTCGATATTTCCGTCCGTATTTAAGCAAGCGCCATAAGGGATGTTTGGGTTGTTTTTTGTTTTTTGGCACCATGGTTATTGTGGTAAATGGATTGACTGAAATTTCAAGCTATTTTAGAGGTTAGGGACTTGTGCAAAAATAAACTACCAGTCTCTTGTAGGTTGGGCGCGCGCGAACCTCCACCCAACACCGGTATCTTATTAAATTGCAAGTCCCCAACATATTCCAGTCCAACTTCTTTGAAGTCTGTATCTAGGTCGGGATGAATGTTGGTTGTATTTTTCTCGCAAAAGTCTTTTTTGTTAGATGAAACAAAGACGCATTTTTATTGAAAACCTCTATTGCGTAATTGCCTAGAAACTTCTAGGTAGTGTTCGATAATTTCGCAATCTTTGTATTCCTCTTTGCCTTTTTGAGAGGGTCTTTTTCCATCTGCAACTCTATCTCCTGCCCGTAATTTACAATCATTTTCTCTGGCAATTACGATAGCAGTTTTTAGCAGATTATCCGCTATGTTTCGCAACGTATGAGGTATGTTCATTTGTCCAAAACTCAAAGGCTTAACTTCAAAAGTAGAAAAGAGAGTATTCGCCGTTATTCGCAAGTTTTCTAAATCTATATCTACTTTTTTAACGTGCTGAACTAGATCCTCTTCGACTGCTTCTAACTTTTCGTTCGACTCATTTATGACCAAAGTTGCCGCTACTATCCAGAGTTGTTTGGGCTCTCTTGATGCTTTTAGGACAATCTCATTTGTTACAGAAACAACTGCGTTTTGAATAGATTCTCGCTGAGGCATTCTAATCACATCTAGTACCGCGCAAGTATCTAGAAATAAAACAGGTGCAGTGGAAGCCATTATAGAGTTGACTGCATTTAAAATTGTTATGGGAGTTTTATCGGTATTGCTCATAGTAATCTAAGATAGTTCTTGCAAACTGATATTCTTCTACTAAATTAGAAGCAATATCTTCGGACCAACCTTCTTCTTCCTTGAGCCAACGTTCTAGGATTTCAGCATTAAGTGATGCCCGATTTTTATGAGCTTCAACTAAGAAGATATACCAATCTTTTTTATTGAAAGGTATATAGCGTTTTTCAAACCGATCGCCCTCTTCAGAAAATTTGTGCAAAAACTCTACTGTTTCTGGTTTAATTAACTTTTTAAGGTCAATTTCTGCCTCGGTTAACGTTACTTCTACTTCCAGGTTTTTAGTAGCTGGAATTAAAAAGCGATCGCTAAATTCTTCCAAAATGTAGTTGTACTCGTCGTAAGAAAGCTCTCGAATTTTTTGAGGAAGAATATTAGAAACTGATAAACGATTTTCCTCGAAAGCATGAGACAACCACAAGTTACTTTCCCGACGCTTTTCTGATTCCGAACAACTAAAACAATACAATTTTGAGTCATACTTTGGCACTGAATTTATTTTTGTTTCTGCCTCTTCATCTCGACGCCAACTGCCATCGGGATTATTGGCGATCGCCTCAATAACCTTGGGCAAAACTTGTTGCAATTTCTCGGGCGACCCTTCGATTTTCAAATCTCTAAATACTTTCATAATTTCCTCCTTTAGCAATAGCTAAAACCCTCTTAATTTTTTGCTTATTTTTGAGATTATACCATCGAAAATTAAATTTTTGCCCCTTGACTAAAACCAGTTTCTATTGGAACTCGGTCCAAGCACACAAATGGGACAGCGCTTCGGTTTTAATTTCCCCAAGCAAAGATTATACCCTAAAATCGCTGATGACAAGCTAAAATGAAAATAAAGATGTTGCTTGTCCGCCCCAGAACTCTTCTGGGGACAACCTATCTTAATCTCCGCTCTCCCCTGGGGCAAGTATGCTTTAATGGAACTAATCGGTTAAGAAACCCGGTTTTTTGAACAAACAAGAAACCCGGTGGGTGCATCTCAATGCAAGAGGAAAACCTACAATTCAACGCTTTTTGCTAATTGC
>CAZUCT010000385.1:0-3673 GCA_964619285.1 uncultured bacterium
CAATTAGCAATTAGCAATTAGCAATTAGCAATTAGCAATTAGCAATTAGCAAAATTACTTCTGTTTGAGTACGACAACAGTAATATCGTCATAGACTTTTTGCTTGCCGATATGTTGCCGGACATCGGTAACGATCGCCTCCTTAATCTCCTCAGCGCTTAAATGACAGTTAGCGCTAATAACCTCGCACAGGCGATCGCTCCCGTATTGCACCCCATCCAGATTTTCGGCCTCGGTAACGCCATCGGTATATAACACGACAACATCCCCAGGATTTAACTTTATCTGAGTCGAAGCAACAAAATCAGCAATTTCCGAGTCGAGCCCGATGGGAAAACCCAGATCCATAGTATCGATCCGCTCCACCGCGCCACCGACTCGCGCCACGATCGCTTCTTCGTGTTGTCCGCTCAAATTCAACACCCCATCCCGATAGTCCAATACAACCAAAGTCATATTTTTCTCCGAATTCATGCGCTGGACGTTGCCGTAAATGGTCCGGTTGAGAACGTCTAAAAACCTCACCGGATCCGTCTGTTGGCTCTCCATCAGCGCTCGCACAGCCGTTTGAGCCATAATTGTTAATACGCCGCTTTCGAGCCCGTGTCCGGTAACATCGCCGATGCTGACCTTGACGCTGCCATCGCCGCGCAAAACATCGTAATAATCTCCTCCCACCTCCTCGGCGGGTTCCATAAAACCGGCAATTTCTAAATCGGGAATCTCCCCTAACTCCTCTTTTTTCGGCAATAACATCTGTTGCAAGCGCCGGGTAATATCTAACTCGGCACCCAGACGGATATTTTCTGCAGTCAGTCGGGAAATATTGATGTGAGTTTCAATTCTGGCGAGGAGTTCGTCTTTTAAAATGGGTTTGGTTAAATAATCGTTAGCGCCTACTTTTAACCCCTCTACCAAATCGTTTACTTGAGTTTTGGCGGTTAATAACACGATGGGAAGTTCCGAAGCAGAATAGCGATCGCGGATTTTCTGGGTCACTTCATAGCCGGTCATCTTCGGCATCATCACGTCCAAGATTACTAACTCCGGTTTCAAACCTTCTTCTATGACCTTCAACGCTTCCATCCCATTCGTTGCCTGAGTGATGGCATAATTTTTTACAGAAAGATGATTTGCCAGCACTTGCAAATTTATCGGTTCGTCATCCACGATTAAAATGTGAAATTTCTCGGTGGCAGTCGGTTCGTCGGCAGCGATCGCCTCTTCTTCCTCCTCCACGAAACTCGCCTCGGCCATAGTTACCGATGGCGCTGCTTTTACTGCGGCTATCTGCACCTTGCTCTCGACTTCGGCATCGGCCATGGGCAAAGTAAAACTAAATCGCGAACCCTCCCCCACTTGAGACTCGACAGTAATTTCGCCCCCGTGAAGTTCCACCAATTTTTTTGTTACCGCCAAACCCAAACCGGTACCCCCGTATTCTCGGGCGGTGGAACCGTCCCCTTGCTCGAAAGATTCAAAAATGCGATCGCGTTTCTCTGGGGGGATGCCGATGCCGCTGTCGGCAACCGTCACTCGCAAAACTGACGAACCACCAACCCGCGTCTCTTCTGCCGAAACTTCCACCAAACCGCCCTCTGTAAATTTAATCGCGTTACCGACGAGATTGTGTAAAATCTGTTGCAGTCGGTTTTCGTCGGCGCAAGCGAAGGGCAAGTCTGGAAGCACTGCATTTGCTAGCTGCAAATCCTTTTTCCCTACCATAGTTTGACTCAAAGTCAGAACCACTTCGACGATTTCTCGCAACCCCACCGGTTTGAGTTGCAGTTCGATGTTTTGGTGGCGCAGTTTGGAAAAATCGAGAATGTCGTTAACTAAGTTGGACAGCCGGCGGCTGCTTTGAACGATGATTGCTAAATTAGACCTCACTTTCTCCGACACCGGACCGGCGACACCATCCAGCAGGGACTCGGCAATGCCGATAGTGCCGTTAAGGGGGGTGCGCAGTTCGTGGGAAGTATTGGCTAAAAATTCATCTTTGAGTTTATCCAGTCGTTGCAATTCGGTATTTTTGGCCTCCAGGGCCGCAAAAGACTGTTGCAGTTGCCCTGCCATGCTATTAAACGAGTTGCCGAGTTCCCCCAGTTCCCGCGCTTTGGAAACTTTGACTTTTTGTTCCCACCTGCCCCCGGCCAATTCCTTCGCTGCTGCATTTAAGCGGTTAATTGGTTTAACCACCCACCGAGATGTTACCAACCCCACTAAAGTTGCCACCGCCAATGCTGCCAGACATAAGAAAATAGTAGTGCGGGCGTTTTCGTGGATTTGCCCCATAAAGTCTGCTTCCGGCACTACGGCTACGATTTGCCAATTCAAACCGCTGGCTCCTCGATAGGGCAATACTTGTACGAATTGCCGATCGCCCTCAACGCTAAAATCTAGTTGCAGGGGAGTTGTAATGCTCTCTAGTTGGTAATTTTCGCTTAAATATGCGGCAGTCGCTCGAATTAATTCGTCCTCGCTGTCGCTGGCCTTGATGCGATCGTTATTTTCATCGAAGGGCAGTTGCTCCGAAGAAGTCGCCACCAGCAACCCTGAAGGTTCGATAATAAAAATTTTTCCCGACTTACCGATTTTCAAACTGCGGAGGAAGCGATTGATTTCCTCCAGAGTCACATCGATCCCCACTATGCCAAATAGGCTGCCGTCATCGTTATAAACGGGGGCCGACGGCGTTACCATCAACTCCGCGCTGCTAGCAATATCGGCATACACTTCGCTCCAGGTGGGAACCCCTGCTGCCACTGCGGCTTTATACCAAGGTCGAGCGCGCGGATCGTATTTAGGGGCGCTCTCTACAATTGTGTTGCTGGGTTCCCCTTCGGGAGTGACCTGGTAGAAATTGAGATCGCCCCCAGTGAAGTCGCTTCTCAGGGTGATTTGTAAGCCCTTTCCGAACTGGCGAGCGGCACCGAAAAAGTCGCCCTGGGTGGTGCCGATGTAAGCGTGATTGATGCTGGGAAAGCTTTTTATTAATTCTAAAAAATAGCGCTCCCGGTTTTCTAAGCTTTCTAAGTTTAAGCGATCGTTTTCGATCGCGTCTGCTACCAGTCGAGCCACTAATTGAGTGCTGTCTACATAACTATCGATTCGGTCTTTGACTCTTTCGGTGACTTCGCTTCGCAGTTGAAATGCTATATTGTTAACGGCTTCTTGAGCGTTGCGATACGAAATATATCCTGTTAATCCTACCGCAGCGAAAATTTGCAGAATAAAGGGGATAGTGAGAACGGTTCTCAGGGGGATTTTTTCTGGAATGCGGGAAGATATTTGATGTTGAATTGACATTGGGCGATCGCTCCTTGTTCGTCTGTTTATTGTTTTGCACTCCCGACGTTGCCTTTTTGCACCCTTTAACAAACCCGTTTTACTTTTTCCTCGCTTTTAGCTTTAAGCTGGAAAAGTCATAAACTCTCCTATTATAGCAGTCCCCAAAACTCGCAATTAGCAAAAATAGTTAAATCAAAAATTAAAAAATAATTTTTGATTGAGGAACAAAAAAAAGCAGGCTGTCAACCAACCTGCTATAAACCACTATTTCACGACTAAACTTATCAACACATAGTTCGTAGTAATCGCTTTAGCGATTGTTCGTTAGTAGTAATCGCTTTAGCGATTGTTCGTTAGTAGTAATCGCTTTAGCGATTGTTCG
>CAZUCT010000385.1:3773-5176 GCA_964619285.1 uncultured bacterium
TTAGTAGTAATCGCTTTAGCGATTTTCTACTAACATTCTCCCCTATTGAGCGGGAGCCTCCTTGCCAAACACTTGAGGATACAACCCCAACTGCTTAGACAACTCGCGGGCGATGAAAATCAAAAACTTAGCCCCATCGGGATTATCTTGATGCGCCATACTCGTCGCCACCTGCATCATCGTCGATACCAAACCAGCATCAATTAGCTCCATGTGAGCGTCCAACACTTCCGGTTCCTTACCGTTCTCACAGCGAAATAATTGGTGAATCAAGTTTAAGTATTGTTCCGTTCTTTGTTGTTTTTCCTCTTCGGTCATTACGTTTTCGTTAGTTACGTTTTCGTTCGTTTCAGTCATCTTAATAATCCTGTTGCAGTTAACAATTAACTATTGACAATTGACAATTGACAATTATCAATTAACTCGATAATCTCCGCCACCACGCGATCGCCCGCCTGCCGAACCACCGGGCTCGGTTCCCAACCGAAACCCAAATTTTCAGCCTCAATTAAATAAACGGTCGCGTCCTTTATATCTAGGGGGGTTGCGCCGGAGATACAGTTTCCCAGGAGTTGCTGGAGGTTGTCTCCCAGTTCTAGTCCCAGGGAAGGATGCCACAGCAGGTTAATGCCGAAATCTGAGATAAGGTCGCAGACCGTTGGTTCCTCGGCATTGAGAAACGAGATCGTGTTACCGGAACAGGCTCCCCCTTGAAGCCAGAGTACGTTTGCCATGTTTGTTTTTTCCTCCGTTAGTAGTTGACTGCTAGGGGCTTTAACGATAGGCGATCGCCTTTGGTGTTTTTCGTTGGCCTCAGAAACCCGGTATGCATGAAAAAACCGGGTTTCTCGATAAAGCTATTTTTAAGGGCGGGTTTTTTTAAATAAAAGTTAAATTTATTTTCTGGCCATCGCCCCGTCAATAAATACCGATCTTTATTATTGACTGCTTTCGAGGTTAAGGTTCGATTATTTTACAAAAATTTTGGTTTTTTTATTTTTCTTAAAACTATTTTTTGACTTTAAGCAATCCCGGGACTTCAATTTTTAAAAAAATCTAAAAAAATGAGTTTTATTCTTAATTTATTTGCTTTAATTAAAAATTTTGCCCTGCTTTTTTGTCCATTTTTTGTAGCGAATTATACGTTATTTTTAAATACTTAAAAAAAGTTAAAGAAAATAAGAAAAGCTTCGATAATGTGGTTAAGGACTAATTGTGGCCAGGGCAAATTAATTTGTATTTTAGTAGCGAAAGATACCGCTTGTCAAGGCAGACTTTGTTAATAATAAAAACGGTCTCGGAGACCGTGGGTTTGTAGTAATCGCGGAGCGCGATTTGAATCGCTGAAGCGATTACTACGAACAATTCTACACGATCGCCACTTCGCCGGTATCGCTGGCAAG
>CAZUCT010000386.1:0-5130 GCA_964619285.1 uncultured bacterium
GTTTGGGCAAGTCAACTAGGCCCAAAGGCCAGGCTACATTATGGCGGGCCTGGGGAGTCATTAGATGTTGGGTTCCACTTCATTCCACCCAACCTACTTTAGGAGTCGCGCCGCAATAACTTACCTGTTCCTGCTTTGCTGGACATAAGGTTGAGTCCCCTAGATGGGGTAACTTGTTTTTGCGCGACTCCTTAATCGCCATTTTTCGTTCTGGCGAAGGTATTGAATAAAGCTTAAGAATCCCTCCCTGGTTATCCCCCTTTTGTCGGTTGGCCAGGGCTTCATTTTCTCTAACTCCCTCAACCCTGGTATTGCCGAGCAACGGCCTTTTATGGTCTCCAGGCTCTCCCCCAATTACAAAACTCTTGCTAGACTATATCAGTTGGAGTCTTGCAGAAAACCTCACCGATAGTGCATAATTTAGGATGTTGGGCAACCCAACAGTTAAATTGATTGATACCTCCATCAATAATTAAAATGTTGTGCCTCTAAGTTCAGACAAAAAATATAGCTGGATTTAAGATTTCTAGTAAGGAGCGATTTTAATGACTGTTTTTTATGTTTACCTAACAGAGCAATGCAAAAATGATGCTACGAAACATGGTGTCATTGAAGATATTGAAAAGTTTGCTGAAAAGCTGGAAAAAGACCAAAGTACGCGAGGACTAAAGCGGTTTCCGAAACCATATTGGAAGAAATCAATTGCAAAAGGTCGGATTGTTATTGAAGAGTATGATAAGACGGAGCCAGATATCATCCTGTGTTTATCTCGATATTTAGTTAAAGGACCTGACAAACGAGAATATGAGGAATCTTACAAAGACACAGAAAATTTTTGGAATAAAAACAAGGTTTTTCAATCTGAAGAAGAAGCAGAAAAATTTCTTGAGGAAAGAAAACGAAAACCAATTATTCCCAAAAAAGAGCTATCGGATATCGAGCTTCAGTATCTTCAATCTATGTCGAGTCATAAGTCAAATGATGACGGTGCATTTCTGGAAAGTTATGATTGGGTTGAACGGATGTCGCAGGAATGGACAGACAGTTATGAGTATCCCTATTACGAGTTGATTACAAAAATTGAATTAGGGCAAGTTTCACCTGAAGAGACTTTAGCCAGCCATGAAAAAGACCCTAATATTAACATTTTATATCGATACTTTTTAAATCAAAATCAAACATTTTTAATCGCTCCCATAAATCCCAACGAACCCAATGATGAAGAAAAATTACGAGAGAAATACAAAGAAATTTTAGAACCGAAAGAAGAAGATATTGTTCTTGAAACAATTATTCGTAAGAGCCGTCGTGCCTACCCATCACTCATCATTTATGACCAGCCTACCTGGTCGCAGGTTGAGAAAAGTGCTGAAGCTAATTTGGCATTGTCCCCTGAAGAAGAGAAGATTCTTCAACTAATATTAAATAATGAATCTAAAGAATCTCAAAAACCAAAAGAACCAAAAGAACCAAAGTATCCATTATTTATCAATGGACGACCGGGTAGCGGTAAATCAACTATTCTCCAATATTTGTTTAGCGAACATTTAACTCAGTATCTTAATATCAACGACAACAACTCATTATCCAGCCCACCGTTATATCTTACCTACAGCATTCCACTTCTGAATCAAGCTCGTTCATCTGTGGAGAATATTTTAAAATGTGATGCAAAACGTTTGAAGGATGGATATAATCCACAAAAGACTCCGAAATGGAAGCCAATATTACAACAAAGTTTCCGTAGTTTTCGTGACTTTTTGCACGAGCAACTTCCTTCTGAAGAGAAGACTAATTTTGCACTTGCTAACCATATTAACTTTGAACAATTCCGCAAGAAGTGGAATGCTAAACGAAAAACAGACCCTAATGCTGAGGTGCGTGACATTAGTTCAGAGCTTGCGTGGCACACAATACGAACTTTTATCAAAGGGATGCTAAACGAATCTGGAGCAGAGGTCGATCCGGAGTTTTACGAATTTGAAGTGGCGCGGGATTCAAAATCTATCTCGAATGAAAAGTTTCAATTAATTTACCATAATGTTTGGGAAGGCTGGTATCAAAAACTTTGCAAAGAACAAGGCTTATGGGATGACCAAGACCTCGCTCGTGCAGTTTGGGAGCATTCAGCAAACGAACTATCGCGCTATCCAGCAGTGTTCTGTGATGAAGCTCAGGATTTCACCAGCATCGAAATTGAGTTGATTGAGCGTTTATCTCTTTACTCCGATCGCCAAGTACCTAGCTATCTTGTCAAGGATGTTCCATTTGCCTTCGCAGGGGATCCTTTCCAAACCTTGAACCCCACAGGATTCAACTGGACTGCAACAAAGGCGAGTTTTCATAGAAACATTGTTCAGGATCTCGATAGCAGCGGTTCTGCCCAATTAGAATTTAATTATCAAGAACTATCCTTCAATTACCGCTCGTCAAAAGAAATTGTCAAGCTGGCCAATTTAATTCAACTTCTACGAGGAGGACTGCTAAAAATTAAAGGGCTGCGTCCGCAAGAAAGCTGGACAGAAGAAGAGACTAGAAACCCTGTTTGGTATAGTATAGATGATGCAAAATATCGAAGTAAGATTCGAGAACAAAGCGAGCTAGTTATCATTATTCCTTGTCAAGAAAACGGCGAACAGGAGTATGTTGAAAATGACAATTTTCTTAAGGATTTTGCTTTAGAGAACAAACGGATTAAGAGAAATATTTTAAGTCCAGCAAGAGCAAAGGGGTTGGAATATAACCGCGTTCTTTTATACAAATTTGGGGAGGAAGCGAAAAAAGGAGTGTCAGAACTGCTGCAACATATCGATGACCCAAGCACAGAGCCTTCTGAGATGGAAGAGCTCTTGGCATGGGAGTATTTCCTTAACCAATTTTATGTTGCAGTCAGTCGGGCTCGCAAACGCTTGTTTATTGTAGATTCAGAGTTAGGATTAAATGAGTTCTGGAAATTTACAGAAATCCAGAAACAACGTCAACTGCTAGAACTCTATAATAAAATCGATAGTAGTAAGCATTGGCATCTTAAAGACGATCTGGACAAAGATATAAAAAGTAACGTAGGTGGAATTATACCAGGTGACGAGAACAGCTGGTCAGACGATCGCGACGATCCGTTCAAGTTAGCCAATGATTACGAGTCTCAAGGTCGGGCTCAACGAGATCCCTACTTGTTGAATCTTGCTAGTTCTAACTACGAACGTGCTAATCGTCCTGAAAAAGCGCAGCTTTGTCAAGCAGCAGCCTACGAATTTAGCGAAGATTTTGTTGAGGCAGGCAATTTATTCAAAGAGTTAGGGCAGGCCAAGGATGCTTGTCGATGCTACTGGGCTGGAAAAGATGTAGATGCAATCAGCCAGTTGGTTGAGAAGTTTGCTAAAATAGCCGCAGATCCGCGCTACATAGCAGCCAGTGTAATTAAGCGGGAGCAAAACAATGCGGAACAAATTAACGTTCTGCTGACTTCCCTAAAAAGTATTGAACCCATAGGATTTGCTGGTTCTACTGAAACTAGCGCGTGGCAGTGGTTCTTCGAGCAACTTGTTACTAAGGTTGCTCGGGCAATTGAATCAAGTGGCGATAATAAGTTTTTAAGTTGGAAACCATTAGTGGAAGGGATAGTCACAACTTTAAGTCGTCTAGAGATTTCCCCGAAGAGTTATCCAAATATTGCCAAACTGTATTATTTAGTTGAAGAATATCAACAAGCAGTAAACTTTTGGGATAAATGCTCTACAACTCAGAAGCAGCCAGAGTGGGTTACTGAATCGCGGGCTAAAATAGAACCCTATCCCCAAAATCTCAAATATTATCATCAACTGAAGGATGACAATGCTGTAATAGAGGCTTGGCGAAATGCGGATTGCCTTATTTCCAGCGAAACACCAGTCAATATGATTCTCGAATGTGCTAGAAAAATTGGTGACGTTAATGCCATTAGGTCTCTACTTCCTGCCTGCAATGACATTGAAAAGGTTATAGATGTGATGAGGGATAGTAAGGATGAGGTACTCCGTGAATTGCGTGGAAGCATTCCTGTTGCTATTAACCAATGCTTTGAAGCAAATGGCGCATGGGAAGAAATTGTCAACTTTACCGAGAAGCAAGAGATTACGAGTAATCAATATCGCTTGCTCAGTCAGGAGTTGAGAAAATCGAACCTTGAGTGGAATCTATCGATTGCTATTGCGGCGGCTGTCCGCGTACTTGCCAGATCTCAGCGCCTTGCTAATGAAAATTCAAAGTATCAACAAATCATTTCAGAATTTCTGAAGCAATATCTGATTATTGATAAGAGTAGCAGCCCAACAAAACGCAAAAGAATGCTGGAAGTTCACGAAATCTTGGGTATAGCCGAGGTCGGTTCTGCTTTTGAAAGAGCATTCAGACTCGTCTTTGCTCTTGAATATTACGAACAATGCTACAAAAAGAATAGTCTAATTAAGAGTCGTTTGTCTCTCTCATCTCAGGATATCGAGCTTGCCAAGCGACGCTGGATGAAATGCAAATATTTTCAGGGTGAGATGCAAGAAGGCTCACGGGGTGACGAAAATAAAGAGGAAGCCCAAAAAATGGCAAATGAATTAAATGTGTCCATTGATGATGAGCCAAAATATTTGGAGCTTCCTGTCATAACTGAGTTGAATATTCCTACTTCTCAAGAAGAAAGTTTTTCTGAACCACCTCAGTCAGAGACAATGGCTCAAAAAGATATAAATTCAACGGTAGAATCGCCCGAACCAGAAAAACCATTACCCTCTTTATTTGTGAAAGGAGAACTAGAACTGGTGATTAACGACGTAAAATTCAACTTGAGCATCAATATGCAAAAGCAGCGTATTTGTCTCAAGCGAGCGGATACTGGAGATGAGGTTTTATGTAGCGCAAGGAAAGTATCCAGTAATGATGATGTCTCAGTCAAACATTTGCCAGATAGTTCTACAGTAAAGCTTTGGGCGATTGAAGAATGGGGTATTCACTGCGAAATTGAAGCCGATGGTGGCAGTTCTACTATTCGATTAAAAACCAGTGAAGGCAACCCGATTATTGGCTTTGAATTGCCTAAAAAAGGAATCGAATCGGTCTGGGGACTAAAATAGCGGCTTGGTTGGCCATCGCTTTTGGCCA
>CAZUCT010000387.1:0-5119 GCA_964619285.1 uncultured bacterium
TGAAGCAACTTTTTGGGTATCCCACCCCCCCCACACTCCCCACACTCCCCACCCCTCCCACACTCTGCCTTTTTCAGCAAGCCCTAATTACTTAAGAAAAATCAACTATTCTTTAATAGAACCATCGGGCATAACTGCTCCTTCCAAAAGGACTCCTTTTAAGTCAGCATCCTTAATATTTGCTCCTTGGAGATTGGCTTTTCTCAGATTAGTCATCTTTTGATAACTACGAAAAAAGAAGCCGTGAAAATCTGTCCCCGTTAAATTAGTATCGGCTAAATTTGCATACTCTAGGTTAGTACCGTGGAGACTGGCATTGCTTAAATTTGCTTCTACCAGATTAGCTCCCCAGAGTCTCGCTTCTAACAAATTGGCATCTTTTAAATTGGCGCGACTCAGATTTGCTAGAGTAAGATCTGCTTGCCACAAACGAGCGCCGCTTAAATTTGCTTCTGTCAAATTTGCTTTATCGATCTTGGTTCTAAATAAGCTAGCATTGGTTAAATTTGCTCCCGTTAAATCTGCTCCTGAAAGGTCGGCATTATTTAACTGGGCATTTTGCAAATTTGCTTCTCTTAAATCTGCTCCCGAGAGGTTGACTCCTTCGAGGTTTAGATTGTGAAGATCTGCTTGTCTCAAATCGCATCTCTCCCAGAAAAAGGAAACGCATAATTTCTCTGTTAACAAGCGATTTAGATCGTCGGAATTAGCAGCTTGGACTGGGGGTGCTA
Source organism: uncultured bacterium (assembly GCA_964619285.1). Taxonomy (GTDB): domain Bacteria; phylum Cyanobacteriota; class Cyanobacteriia; order Cyanobacteriales; family Microcoleaceae; genus CALKCV01. The sequence goes on from CAZUCT010000387.1 coordinate 732, forward strand.
ATCCACTAGCGATCGCTCCTATTAATAATAGGGAGATTAATAATCTTTTGATTTTTAAAAGTCGATTCATTTTTTCGATGCCCTCAGATGTTTTAATTCAGAGCATAACAGATCGCGGCCTTCGTTCGAGTTTTTTGAGGCCCAGATTGCCGGGGACAATGTTCTAAGGCCGACGAAACTAGAATTCGCCAGGCAAGTTTCAACGGTTATCATAAAACGATGAAATTGTCTAGCGAATTTCAAAGAATTTAACTGGACTTAGTTTTTAGCCAATACCCAAGGCCACGTCGTCGGGGGCAACGACGAAGATATTTTCTTCTACGCTGGCGATCGCTGTATTTTGAACTACTCCCAAAATATCGTCGCTAGTTGCTAACTTAATTACAGTATCTTCACCGACTAACTCGAAACTGAAGTCTTCTGCGGGATCGAATTCGCCGACAATGGCAATGCCTTCCCCTTCTTGCCAATCGAGAATCAGATCGGCATCAGCGATATCTTGCACTCCTTCGGCAGTATCTGCACGCAAAATAAAGATATCGTTGCCCTCTCCGCCAGTCAGAGTATCGGAACCGAGGTCGCCCACTAAATAATCGTCGCCTTTACCGCCAATTAAAGAGTCATTACCTTTTCCACCGCGCAACCAGTCGTCGCCTTGGAGACCGAAAATGGTATCGTTGCCTTGGTTGCCGTTGATGATATCATCTTCGTCGGTGCCGGAGATTTCGTCGTCGCCTTTTAATCCCATCATCGCCCCGGAACTAGACTCCATCGATGTCATATCGATGGTATTGTCTGTATCGTCGGCAATATTTTCGCTGTCTTCTGGTTCTTCTTCTTCTTCGGCGGCGAAAGCAGTATCGCTTTCGGTGTCTTCGGTGGGAGACTCCTGGGAACTCTCCCGCTGAAGTTCTGACTCTTCGGGAATCGGTAGCGTCGATTCTTGTCCTACAATTTCGTCGCTTTCCTCTTCTGCCAGAGGTTCTTCGTCGCCCTCGTCTTCTAACTCTTCGAGGGAATCTTCTAAAGTTTCGTCGTCTTCTGCGAGAAGTTCCTCGCCGCCATCTTCTAAAGTTTCGTCGCCTTCTGCGAGAAGTTCCTCGCCGCTATCTTCTACAGTTTCGTCGGTTTCGTCTTCTGCCAGAAGTTCCTCGCCGCCATCTTCTAAAGTTTCGTCGCCTTCTGCGAGAAGTTCCTCGCCGCTATCTTCTACAGTTTCGTCGGTTTCGTCTTCTGCCAGAAGTTCGTCTTCTGTTTCTTCGGAGTCTTCCTCGTCGCCATCAAACAGAGCTGCCACGAAAGAAACTTTAGCCTTATTACTGTTATTGAGTAATTGATTAAGCTTTTGAGAGTCTGAGATTAGGGAAGAGGAACGACTGGGAATATCTCCATCAACGATAACAGCATAGTCGATACGATCGCCTATTTCGATTTCATCCACCACCTCCATACCTTCGCTCACATAACCGAAAACGGCATAGCTGCCATCCAGTTGAGGCACGTCATCCAGAGTAAAGTAGAATTGAGAAGAAGCCGTATCCGGATCGCTAGTGCGAGCCATGGCGATCGCGCCTTCGGTATGGGGCAGCTCTGGAGCTACGGTTATTTCAGCTTCCTCGAAAGTTTGACTGTAGATGGGTTCTTCCGATCCTTCTGGCTTAATTTCCAGAGGTATATTGCGTTCCTCTCCGGTTTCCGGATCGATAAAGCCCCCCGCACCGAGTTCTTCTGGGGGCACCTCGGGGTCTCGACTTTGCGGATCGCCCCCTTGAGCGACAAACCCTTCCTCCACTCGGTGAAACATCAGTCCATCATAAAAGCCGTTTTCCACCAAATCTACGAAATTACTTGCAGTGACGGGGGCATCGTCGCCGTTCACTTCGATAGAGATTATTTCTCCTTCGACTACCATTTCTACGGTTGCCGCGCCTTCTAACTCGGGAAAGCTATATTGCCAATTGTCCATTTTTCGGTTCCTCTAATAAATAATAAATTTTTTTATCTATTATATTAAGTAATTTCGGTTTTGACGACTATAACTGGGGGTAAAAGTCACTGCCGATAGGGGTTTGGGTGAATTTTGAGTGACAAATTTTGAGGTGGGAGCTTCTCGTCTTTTGATGAGAGTTTAGTTATTACAATAAAACGATGATTTTGTCAAGGGTTATTTGATTAAATTTTGTTAAAGAAAGCAAGTGGGGGGTATGTCCCAGCCCAGAAACCCGGTTTTTTGAAAAAACCGGGTTTCTCTTAATCACAAGCGATCGCGCAGATAATACAGTTAATTCCCAACCGCAACTGGAACGGTCAAAGGTTCGTACATCGAACTAGAAAACGGTCGATAATTGTCATCTTTTACAATTAAATGACATAGCACTCTCATGCTTAACGGTGCCGGTGGCAGGTTGACGCGCTCCACTTTTACTTCCACTAAATTAGAATTATTTTGTAATAAGGGAAAAATATCATCCAATAAATACCGAGGACAAAAACCCAAAAGGTAAAAATTTTTAGTTCGTAGCATTAAAGCATTGAAATCCAAATCGTTTTGCGAGTCGTGGAGGAAATACAAACTTTCTCCCGCCTCTAATTTTTTAATCCTGTCGTTATTTTCTGGAGGCATATACCGCAAGCCCCGGAGAAAAAAGTAGAGATGATAAAAACCATTTTCTTCTCGTTCTGGATAGGGGAAAACTTCATAATTATCCGTTACTTTTTTGCCGCCGCTGCGAGATAATAAAATCATCGGATTATCTTCGTTTGGGGATAGATTTTGCCAGCGAAGAAAATTTGGATAATCGGGGCGCGATCGCGGCATAAGTCGATGAGAAAATACGGGAAGTAATGAGCGCGATCTATAAACTGTGTCGAGCTCGTCCAAAGACCAAATACCAGAAAAACCGCACTTATCCCGAGCTATTTTTGCACCTTGAAGGTAAACAAATTCATAGCAATTATTGCCATAAGTTAAACGACCTACCGGAAACCAAGCACGACTAACTGAATCTTGCCAAGCCAAAAATAATGTTTTCATCCCAATTTTTCTCCTATTTTTAAAAGTCTATTTCGGTTAATTGTCAGCATTTGTCTGGCAAACTCAATAGAAATTTTAGAGATGAACTCTTCTGGTATGCGGGAAAATAGAGACAAAATATCCTCCTCCGAAATATTTGCCAAAAGTTGGATCCAAATTAAAGCAGCTTGAGGATATCTTTCTGCTGCTTCCTCAAATACATCTAGAGTCAACATAGCTTTTCTTTCTCCCACTTTAGCATAAATTCCAGAACGAGATTTAGCTGCATAATTATTAACAGTTTTATTCTTGAGTTTCTCCCGTCTTTTATTATCTTGTAATTCTCTCCCGAGACTGGAGGCGTGGTCGAATGTCGGCGCTAAATTCAAGACCTTTATAGGCTCTAAATTCACTAATTTATTCACGATAAATCCCCAATTTTCGTGATGTCTGTCAGTGTTGCCTATCCAAGCATCTAAAAGTAAGTAACCAATAAAAGTTTCTACTGGTGTTTTAATGGCTGTAGGAGAGTTCCAATTTAACGGTAAATTTACAGACGAATTGACTATAGCTTTAATAACAACATCAAGGGTATGCTCTGAAACCCTAAAAGTTTTAAACTGGGGATAGTTGGGATTTGTTTTTACTAAAAAATCGTTTCCAAGCATGAGAGTTTTATGTGGCGGTACAAAGGAAGGAGAAATCGTTCCTAAATTGCCATTCCAAATTGCCAGTTCGTAATCTGCGTGGGGTAGTTCTAGTAACTGACATAACTCCGATGCTATTTTTTCAGACCAAGCTTCCCCAGTATTAATTCTCGCTTGTTTGTACAAATAATCGAGTTTTTCTTGGCGAAACCAAAACTTAAATTTGGTTCCTAAATATTCAGTTTCCTGGGTAGCATCTGCGGGCACTTCAATAATAGGAAATAAATCGCTCATTACGGTACTTTAATAAAAGAGCATCTCAGAATTAAGAGGGAGCATCCCATATTTGTAAAAATATCGAATATTCAGTTTTTTATTTACTTTTCCCTTTTCCCTTCTTGGCTTTTCCCCAACTATGGCCTCTTGCCTCTTGCCTCTTGCCTAAAAGCGTTTAATTTTTGGGTTTTGACTTGCATTGAGATGCACCCAATTAAGAAACCCGGTTTTTTTGACAATAGCTTCGCCAAATTTTCAAGGCGTTCCTCGCCCGCGTGAAACCGGGAATATTGCCAAAACCCGGTTTCTTAGGTCTTTCAGCTTGTAATATGCCGGTTTTAGGGTGCCCAGAAACCCGGTTGGCAAAAAACCGGGTTTCGCAAATTAGATAGTGGGGCCAGAAACCCGGTTGGCAAAAAACCGGGTTTCGCAAATTAGATAGTGGGGCCAGA
>CAZUCT010000388.1:0-2339 GCA_964619285.1 uncultured bacterium
GATAAACGGGGTATTGGGACGATTCGCGATAACGATTAGGTTTGGGGAACAGGCATCGTTGGTGCGCGGTGCGCACCCTACATAGCACATAGACTTACCGAGAAACCCGGTTTTTTTGAAAAACCGGGTTTCTTAATTTCGGTGGGGCGATCGCTCTACTACAAAACGCACGATGACATTAGTATCTAATCCTTTCATGCCGACTCTCCCGCGCACTTGCCGATCGCTGCCTCCATTTCCTCTAAAGAAACAGTTTTTCTATCTGCTTGGTACAGCATCCCAGATAATTCTCCCACGTCAACTCTGGGCGATTGTTCTGCAACAGTTTTCTGGGGTTCTTCAAGAGTGGGACTGTTCTCAGGAGATATCCCAGAACCTACCAGAGTTTGTTGTTTTTGAGCAGCTTCCTGCAACATTAAAATCGCTTGTTCGTTAATGGTACGATTTTGTTGTCGCGCCAGTGTTTGAATTTGCCCCATAATTTCATCGGGTAGGTTTTCGATGTTTAATGTGACCATAGATTTAGTTGTTGCAATAACAATGATTTTAATCATAATCTAACTCAACATCGCTGTCAACAGAATGCCCAATTGTCAGATTCCGATTTTGACGGGGGCGATCGCCTCTCGATGTTCCAGAAACCCGGTTTTTTTGACAATACTTTCGCCAAAATTATAACTGGTGTTGGTATTGGAAACCCGGTTTTTTGCCAACCGGGTTTCTCGGAGCCCACAGTTAATTTGCGAAACCCGGTTTTTTGCCAACCGGGTTTCTGGGGTCCGACATCCGATCGACACTGACACCTAAGAAACCGGGTTTCTCCAAGAAACCCGGTTTCTGCTGGGGCCAAAAGCGCGAAGGCGTTGCCTTGCGGATGCAACATCGCTCAAAAAATGGCGAAGGTATTGTTTGAAAAACCGGGTTTCTTAGTAATTTGCGAACAACCCGGTTTCTGGTGTAGGAGAAAGCGATCGCTCCTTTCACCAATTAACCATCTTAAAGTGCATCCAACCAGACGATTAAATCGTTTGGCTCTTCAAAATCCAACAACGCCTCGGTCAAATCCTCCAACTGGGAAGCCGACAACTGCAACAAACGCTGCTGTAACTCCGGGGTAACAGTACCGATACGGCGTGCGAGTTGGCGGTAAATCGTCCTCAACATCCCTTCCCGTAGCACTTCTATTCGGGTAGCTTCTACTCGCTCCAACCAGACGATTAAATCGTTTGGTTCTTCAAAATCTAACAACGCCTCGCTCAAATCCTCCAACTGGGAAACCGATAATTGCAACAAACGCTGCTGTAACTCCGGGGCTACAGTACCGATACGGCGTGGGAGCAGGCGATAAATAATCGTCAATTCTCCTTCCTGCTTACCTTCCCCTCGGCCTAGAACTCGCCCTTCTTGAAGAATCTTTTGAAAAACAGTTGATTCGCGCATAAGTCCTCCTTTAAATAGATTGCTAACTAAATCCGCCTCAAATCGTAAACCTGCCAGAAGTTGAGTGGAGCCGATAATTTCCTCTCGCTCCTCTGGCTGTTCTATTTTAGCAACCTCCGAAGCTACTCGATTCAGCAACCCTGTAGGATTTTCGCTCTGACACAACACCGCCAGTGGCAATAGCGCCCGATTTTGCAGCAGTAATTCGGGAGATTGCTCCCACATTCGCACTACTTGGAAACCACACCGTACAGATTCCAATTGAAATTGAGTTTCAAACACGGCCTCGCTGTTGGTTTCCTTGAGCCAAATTAGCACTTGGGTTATCGGTAGGTTGTGCTGCCAGTAAAGTCGCACCCAATAATTGAGCATCCTCAACGGCATGGGTTTGTTTTGGGGCACCTTGACTTGGAACTCTAGATGCAAAATTCGGTCTGCCAGTCGCAAAAAGGTCACGGAGTCGGCCCGAACCGGTTCCAGACTTAACTCGGTCTTAAATACTTTCGTGCCGGTTATCTCTCGTCCCAGAAGCCAACTGGCAAAACGGTCTGGATATTTTTCGGCCAAGTATTTGCAGAGGTTATCATATTGACTCATGGTTTTTGGTCATTTGAAAAGCTGTATAAATCTTAGCACGAAACGGAGATTTAAGAAACCCGGTTTCTGGTGTAGGAAAAAGCGATCGCTCAATGTTCGTTGGCCATCAAATTTTTTTTGGCGATCGCTTGCATATTTGTCAAAAATCGTGTTATTGTGTAAGCGTGGGAAAAGGTGGGCGTCTATAGGGTGGTTTATGGCCGCACCCCAGGGATTTGAGTATCGTTAAACAGGGTTTTGACGACTAAAGTCGTTACTACGAACTTTCGCTAAACGGGGTTTTGACGACTAAAGTCGTTACT
>CAZUCT010000388.1:2439-5112 GCA_964619285.1 uncultured bacterium
ACGAACTTTCGTTAAACAGGGTTTTGACGACTAAAGTCGTTACTACGAACTTTCGTTAAACAGGGTTTTGACGACTAAAGTCGTTACTACGAACTTTCGCTAAACAGGGTTTTGACGACTAAAGTCGTTACTACGAACTTTCGCTAAACAGGGTTTTGACGACTAAAGTCGTTACTACGAACTAATTGAGCTAAAGTGGCCTCCATTACTGCAGTTGTTTGACGAAAAACTACATATACCATTGCTTCGCGATAAATTCGTTGGGCCGGATGAGAGATGTGGTTTGCCGCGCCACTGGAAACCGTAACTGCGGCAGTGGCGCAACGAACTGCTAAATCGATCGCCCTCGCTCTTAATTCCAGTTTTTGATTAAACTCTAAATCGGGGTTTTCTTCAGCTTCCCAAATAGCATTTCGACAATGGTTTATTTCTGCTTTAAAAGAAGCGATCGCCTCCCGAATAAAACCCAAAGATTTAACCCTCAAAGCAGTTTCCAAAATATCGACTCCCGCTTCAGCGCATCCCAGATTTAAAGCTGTTGCTTTTAAAACATTACTTTTGTCATTTTCGTGTATCCAACCCGCAGGTTTAATAAACACCACTCGCTCTTCTGGTAAAAACCAATTATCCACCGTAGCGGTGACGGTATTAGTGGATGTCATACCGCACAAACGCATCGGTTCGGAAAACTGAATGCTGCCGCTTGGATTAACAGTTTTCACAAAGGGAACTAAACCAAAAATAGCGCGACCCCCTGGCAAAATTCCAGCTAAAATAAATTCCTCAAATATTCCCCATCCAGTCACCCAAGGCACGAAACCTTTAAACTGATAGCCACCAGCAATGGGAATTGCTTTTACCGAAGGTTTTCCGCTACGTCTTATCTGAGAAAAACCTAACCCAAGCAACATTTTGCCTCGGCTTAATTTAGGCAAATAAAATTCTTGAAGCTGTAAATTTTCGCTGCTGGCGATCGTCGAGGCGGCGCTTTGGTGTTGCACTTCTAAAAATGCTAAAGCGCCCGAAGTTTTTGCCACCATTTCTTGGTAATTAAAAAAAGAGCGATCGCTTGCTGCATATCCGCCCCACTTTTGAGAAATTCGTAAAGCTAATAAGCCTTTTTCTCCCAGAGACATTAAAGCTTGTTGGAGAATTTTAGGGTCGCTGTCTATTTCGTTGGCCAGGGGAGCTACGGAGTTTTTCAGGGTGGAAGAGGCAATATTTTCTAAGTCTGGCAGGGCTTCCCCAGGGTCGTTATTAGAAAATGCAGTCATGGGCGATCGCTCCTTCTCAAATTAGTTTTCATCCTTAATTATACCATTCTTCGGCCCTTGGGCAATTAAAAACCTTAACTTAGGCTTAAAATTCGTTAATTTCCTGAAAAGACAACAAAAAAAATGAAGGATGAATTAGGAGGGGATAACCCGGTTTTTCATCCTTCATTAAAGCCAACTACCAATCACGAAAAATTTACATTTCTATTGTAGCACGATTTGAGAAAATGGCAACTTTTTTTTGCAAAAAAACAGAACGAAAAAAGAGACAAAATCGGCAAAATGGACTTAAAAAATTTCCCAGCAATCTAAAAATTCTGGATGGGACATTCTGCCATCGACAATGTTATCAATCCAACCCTTCAGTTTTGCCAAATTTCGAGAGACTAATCGCTGATTTGTTAAAGGATCGTAAGCTTCCCATTCTTGGGTGACTTCTTTCTCTTGCCAGAGAAACCAATCCCGATAAATTTCCCCCTCGTCGATGTCATCGCACAGAGGCAACCAATCATCGGCGCTGAAAGTATTTACTTCTTGAATTAGCAAATCGATCCAGGCTAAAGTTACCAGATCGTCTAGTTCTTTTTGAGATTTAAGTGCTTTTGCTTTACGGGTAGATTTGATTTTGTTGAATGTAGTTTTTATCATTTCTCTTGTTCCTAATAACAATTTAACTTTTTACAGGGTTTCTAAAACTTATAGCAATCCTAAATGGGTTGCGAACAATTAAAAAGTAGAAAAAAAAATCGAAAAAAATCGAAAGTTTATTTGTTAGCTTTACTTTTCCCTTTTTTCTATTCCCTACTCTTGCCTTTTTCCTCTTGCCTTTTGCCTAAAGCGTCTAATTATTTGACACAACTCAAATAGGGTTGCTATAGTTAGTGCGAGGGTTTCGCTGGTGTTGTTGGCATCGAGATGGCGGGCAAGGTGCCCGCCATTACAAAAACAGATCTATTTCACAGACTGGCGCAACATTTCGAGGAATTGCTTCCAGGTGTTGCTATTTAACTCGACGACTTCATCTTCTTCCTCTTCCTCTTCATTGGGAAGTTGAGCGATCGCGTCCTCGTCTTCCTCTTCCTCTACCTCTACTTCGGGAACTTCGATATCTACTGCCACTTCGTCAGTTTCTTCGGTGACATCGGGAACTTCGATATCTACTGCCACTTCGTCAGTTTCTTCGGTGACATCGGGAACCTCGATATCCACTGCCACTTCGTCGGTTTCGTCGGTGACATCGGGAACCTCGATATCCACTGCCACTTCGTCAGTTTCGTCGGTGACAACGGGAACTTCGATATCCACTGCCACTTCGTCAGTTTCGTCGGTGACATCTCTGACGATATAATTATCGTTGCTAAGATAGAAGTGACCGAGAACTTTATCGCCGTAAGTGCGC
>CAZUCT010000389.1:0-1343 GCA_964619285.1 uncultured bacterium
GTTTTTATTTTACTAATAGTTGGCGTGTTGGGTTTCGTTTTACGGAGCCCAACCTGCGATTGGTAGCCCTTTCATCTATTAACTTAGCAAAACTATCGGGACAACAACATTAGCTTTGCAAAATCTTTACAATTATTAATCAAAGGCCAAAGAAATTTGGGAAATCTTGGCTAAGAGCGATCGCCCCAACCCCAAATATGTTCCCCATATTCGCAAAATTAATTCGGTTCTTTGTAGGTTGTGCGGACCTCCGTGGAACCCAACATCATTCTTAAAATTTGAGGATGTTTAAAAAAGTAGGTTGTGCGGACCGAAGTGGAACCCAACTTTCGATGTTGGGTTCCGCTGCGCTTCACCCAACTTTCGATGTTGGGTTGCGCTACGCTTCACCCAACCTACGTTTTTTGAGACTTAACTAAAGAAGGCCATCTTCGAGATACGGGGCCATCTCGTAGAGCAATTTGCAACTTAAGGCAGAGAAAGAATGTCCCCCTAAGCTGGTAAAATCAAAATCGGTGGCATAAATCGCCACATTCCGGCTAGAGCTCCAAACTTGGCTCTCAGGAAAAAACAGCAATAAATAGGAGAACACTCGATGGCTTACGAACAACCGGCATTACCTTATGCTAAAGATGCCCTAGCACCCTATATTTCCGCAAATACGCTGGAATTCCACTACGGCAAGCACCACGCTGCTTATATAAGCAAGTACAACGGCATGGTCGAGGGCACCGAATACGCCAATAAGTCTATTGAAGAAGTCATCAAGGCCGTTTATGGCGACTCATCGAAAACTGGCCTCTTCAACAATGCAGCCCAAGCTTGGAACCACAGTTTTTACTGGGGCTGCATGAAGCCAGGCGGCGGCGGTACTCCCACTGGCGCTTTGGCAGACAAAATTAACGCCGACTTCGGCAGTTTTGATAAGTTCAAAGAAGAATTTAAAACCGCAGGCGGCACCCAATTCGGCAGCGGTTGGGCTTGGTTAGTTTTGGATAACGGCACTCTGAAAGTTACCAAGACTCCTAACGCAGAAACACCCCTTCATAACGGGCAAACTCCTCTGCTGACTATGGATGTTTGGGAACACGCTTATTATTTGGATTATCAAAATAAGCGTCCTGACTATGCCGATGCTTTCATCAATAATCTGATTAATTGGGATTTCGTGGCTGAGAATTTTGCTAAGGCATAAATAGTTTGCTTTAATTAAACTCAATTAGGGTGCGTTGCTATTGGATAGTGGCGCGCGCTATCAACTCAGAAACCCGGTTTTTTCAAAAAACCGGGTTTATCAAGCGGTTCTCTAGGTTTAAATTTATTCCCCAGAAGCAGGATTTAAT
>CAZUCT010000389.1:1443-5074 GCA_964619285.1 uncultured bacterium
TGTAATTTGTAAGGTGCGCACTGCGCACCCTACTTTAAATTTATTCCCCAGAAGCGGGATTTAATTTGTAATTTGTAAGGTGCGCACTGCGCACCCTACTTTAAATTTATTCCCCAGAAGCAGGATTTAATAAGTCGGGAAAGAGGGGTAAAACGCGATCGCAAAAAAACAAAGTCCCCCCCGCCACGCATACGGGAATGGCTAAAAAATTTAATAAAGGAACGGTAATTAAAGCTTGACAAACTAAAGCAAAAGAAACGCTGGCAGGCATACTATTTCTAACTACTTTTAATTTATCCCTAAATCGCAGTCGCCGCCGTTCCAAAGGTCCGTCTAAAAAGTCGAGACAAACTATAGTTGCCGCTAAAACTATGCCCCCAATAGTTGCGATTAAAGAACCTCCAGGAATAAAATTCAACAGCAACAAAGGCAAACCTATTGCTGCTAAAAGAGCTAATTTTTTCAGTTCAAAAAGGATAGCCCGCCAAATATCGATAATCATAGCAAACATTCCCTGGGGCGGTTCGGGCAATTGGCCGGTTTTTAGTTTTTCTAACTGTTCCGAAAGTTTACCGTAAAACGGGGCACCCAGAATCACCCCAAACTGTACTAATAAAAAACCAATTATTAGCAATAACAAGCCGATGAGAATTATTTGAACCAGGAAACCTAAAATATTATCTAAAACGCCGAGAAAGCCCAACCAAGCCGGCAAACGAGCAATTAGAGCATCGAAACGGAGGTCAAAATCGGCAAAAATACCATTAATTACGTTAATTCCTGGAAATAACAATCCCACATAAAGACCGATGCCGACGATAATATTAATTAGCAGAGGAAAAATGAGATAACCTATGAGGTTTGGATGGCGAAAAAAGATTAACAATCCTCGGAATGGATAGGTTGCACCTGCGATTAATCCCACCGGTGCATCGAGGAAGAATGGTTTTTTTTTGGGGTTATTTGGCATTTTAAGACTGAAGAATTGGGAAAGGGGAATTAGGAATAAACGGACAGGCAAGATGCCCGTCCTACGATTATCCTTTAACTTGGCAAACCCAACCGTAGGGGTCGGCTATTTTTCCGTGCTTAATAGCTTCTAACTTTTCGTAAATTTGCGGACCGTATTTACGTTCTGCAATAGGAGGAAATACCATATCTTTGCCGCGATAACTAATAAGATGAATATGAGCTTTAGTTGCTGCAGTTCCCATGCCAAAAGCTTCGGTTAATTTCCCATCTTCATAAGCAGCGACAATTTCCTCAATAGAAATCAATCTTTCTTCAACTTTTACCCCCATATCTTTTAATAAAGTAAGAACGCTATCGCGAGTAATTCCTGGTAAAATTGTACCGGTTAATTTAGGGGTAATTACCGCGTCGTCAATGACAAAAGCGACGTTCATAGTGCTGCATTCTTCGATATATTTTTTTTCTTTTCCATCCAACCAAAGAACGTTATCATAACCTGCTGCTTTTGCTTCTTTATCTGCTAATAAACTGCTAGCATAATTGCTCGCAGTTTTAGCAGCACCGGTGCCCCCTTCAAAGGATCTAACGTATTTTTCTGTGACTATCAGTTTGACTGGATTAGAAAAATAAGCCCCCACTGGGCAAGTAATAATAATAAATTTGTAATTACTAGCTGGTTTGACCCCGATCGCCTCATCCGCAGCAAAATAGATCGGGCGAATATATAAAACGCTACCTTCTTGATTTGGTATCCAGTCGGCATCTAATTTAATTAATTCTTTTAAACCCTCCATAAAAAGTTCTTCAGGGATGGGAGGCATACACATCCTTTCCGCAGATTTATTAAGGCGCTTCCAGTTAGCATCGGGGCGAAATAATAGAGGTTCTCCCGCAGCATTTTTATAAGCTTTTAGTCCTTCAAAAATTGTTTGTCCGTAGTGCAATGCAGACATAGAAGGAGACATTTCTAGTTTGCCGTAAGGAACTATTTTAACTTCTTTCCAACTGCCTTCGCTGTAGCTCGCCACTAACATATGGTCGCTAAATACTTTGCCAAATTGACTGTTATTAATGTCTTGTTCTTGCAGTCGAGATTTGGTAGTTTTTTCTATAGAAATGTTTGGGGTTAGGGTTGCCATGGCGTCCTCTTTTCTTGGTTAGGTGAAATTCTGTCTATTATATCGGTTTTTGGTAAGGTGCGCAATGGTGGGAAAAAAGCATTAGGGTACTAGGAGCGCACCCTACGAAAGTCGGTGCGCTCCTAGCACCCTACGTTATTACTCGCTTTTATCGTGTTTGGCAATTACCCAAATTGCATGGACAATACCGCCAATATAAAAGCCAAAAATTGTTAGGAGAAGATTAATCCAAAACGCACCGCCAAAACCGACGGTTAAAAATACGCCCAGAGGGGGTAAAAAGATTGCAGCTAGTATGCGAATTATGCTCATATTAGTTCCTTTTTTTCTCAACTACTTGTTTGTTATTTGGAACTTCACTTTCCTACGGAACCTTTCCCGAAAAATTTGGGTGGTTCTGCGAGGGTGTAAACTTGGGTTTCGGCGGCGATCGCTTCTCGCAAATGTTTGCCAATATTAAACAGTCCTAATAAGGCAATGCCATCCAACATTTTCAAGCCCCCAGTAGTTTTTTCTGCCAAAAGTTTGTCGATAGTTTCCGGTTCGGCACTGGTGTTAATTTCCTCACTGGATGCTAAAGCAAAACCCCAGGGAGTTCCATAAGTAGAAATGTAACTGACGTAGGGATAAACCTTGGGGAAAACCGCCTTTAAGGTGTTATTAATGCGGATGTTAAGCTTCATTTCTCCTGGGGATACGGGACCTGCTTGAACGACAAAAAGTCCGTCAGGAGAGAGGATGCGTTTGGCTTTCTCGAAATATTCTTTGGTAAATAATTGAAACGACGGTCCTTCTTCTATAGGATCCGAAAGGTCGGAGATAACGATGTCCCACTGCTCTTGGGTAGTATCTAAAAACTCAATCGCATCGCCGATAACTAATTCCACCCGGGGGTCGTCGAAAGCATTAGCGTGCATTTCTGGGAGGTATTGGCGGCAAGCTTCCACTACTTCCCCGTCAATATCAATCATGGCCACTTTTTCCACGGTTTTCCAGCGCAATACTTCCCGAATAGTGGCCCCTTCGCCGCCGCCCAGAACTAGGACTTTGCGGGGGGAACCGTGGTGGATCGCTGCCGGGTGTACCAGTGGTTCGTGGTACAAAAATTCGTCAACGGTGCAAGATTGCCATTTGCCGTCTAAGACTAAAGCTTTGCCGTAAGTGCCGGTTTCGACGACGTACATTTCTTGATAGGCGGTTTTTTTGTAGGCTAATACCTTGGTGATGCCGTGAACGTAGATATCCCAGGGGGTGATGTATTCGCTAATCCACAAATCTGCACTAACTTGACTTCCTGGCATAAAATATCCTCCAAATTAAGGGACGATCGCTTTTTAGCACAAAACGGGCTCGTCTCAGATTTTATTGTCCTTTTCTCTTAAGTCATACTCAGAATGACTATTTAAAATTAGCAAATCTGGGAGCAAGTCACCTTTGAAGCGAACCAAGAATTGAACGATTTTTGCTAATTGCGTTCTTGTTAATTGCGTTCTTGTTAGGACTTGCGTAGTAATAAGGTA
>CAZUCT010000390.1:0-5073 GCA_964619285.1 uncultured bacterium
AACCGGAAATTCCATTTTTTTAGGGCTTGCTGTCGGGAAACAATAATTTAACGCTAATTGCTAATTGCTAATTGCTAATTGTTAATTGTTAATTGTTAATTATTCTGGCTGTCGCGGCGGCCTAATTCGTAAACTGCACCCCCGACGCAGGCAATTAAACCGATACTAATTCCCCAACTTTTACCCAATCCTAACTCTACTCCCCAGTTGCACAAACTACCGATTATTAAAAAAGGAATAATGCTAAAAAGAGAGGCATAAAAAGCATTTTGCGCTTCTCTGGCGCGGCGGGTTTTTTCAAATTCCTCCTCCGAAGTATAGAGCGATCGCTCTGCAAAATTAAACCAACGATTTAACTGTTCCATCACCCATTCGCTGGCCGGGGAAAATCCCCAATAAAATGCTAAAGACCACAAAGACGCACCGGCGATCGCTGTAGCATCTATAGTTATTCTAAACGGAAAAATTTCTGGCAACATTTATTTTTTTAAAATATTTTCGATTTTAGATTGGCATCCCTCGTCTCCAGTTTATCGGAAGTCAGTCAGTTTTGTCACAAAAATCTCCTGGTCAAGTGGCTCTAAAAAGCGATCGCTATTTATTTGACAAAGATACCTTCAATAGTAAAATACTCTCTAGCCAATTTTAAATAACAACCTGAAATCCGGTTAATGACGCGCAAATAAGATAACATATTAAACCAATTTCCTAGAGGGTCTGACCCCCTAAATCATTTCCTTTGCTTCCTGATCACAAAATATTTTTTTTGTCAAGAGATAAAAGCAAAAAAACACCTTTAACTATTAACCTATCGACCATCCACAGAGAAATCGATCGCCATGTCAGAGTCAACATCATCCCAAAAACCCCAAGGCAACCATCCTTCAAAATTGCTCTTGGTCGCAGCATTAATCGGCCTTAGCGTCACCACCCTGGGGTTTGGACAAAAATTAGTCAATGCCCAAGAATCCTTGGCAGTCAGAATCAATGGATCGGACTCCATGCCCAACTTAGAACGGAGGGCCATCGAGATAGAAGCTCCAACCAGGGCCCCCCAAGAGTCCATCGAACAAATAGCCTTTGCCAGTAATTGGCAAAATGCCTCATTTCCCGTCGAAAACTTTCAAACCTACACCTCGCCTTATGGCCCCAGGGGCGGAGGATTTCACTACGGTTTAGACTTAGCGGCCCCAGAAGGAAGTTATATCCGCAATTGGTGGGCGGGTAAAGTTGTCGAAGTTTGGGAAGACTCCCGCTGCGGCACCGGCATTGCCATTGAATCTGGGTACTGGGAACACATTTACTGCCACGTCCAAGGCCGGGTAGATACTCGCAACGGGCGTAAATATTTCATCGATCGCGCTGGCGGCATCATCCTCTGGGAAGGACAAACAGTACGGGCAGGGGAACGAATCGCCAGAGTCGGCATGACCGGTCGGACTAGCGGCCCCCACCTCCACTGGGGATTGAGGTATAGCGGCGAGTGGGTAGATCCGGGCTTAATTTTACGAGAAATGTACGCCCAACAGACTCGGCGTTTGTCGAATAGGTAAGCAATTAACAATTAACAATTAACAATTTAGTATCTCAGAAACCCGGTTTTTTGAAAAAACCGGGTTTCTTGGCAGGTATCTCAGAAACCCGGTTTTTTGAAAAAACCGGGTTTCTTGGCCTAATCCTTCATCGGCCTAATCCTTAGTCAAATTAATTGATGCCAACTGTTTCTCCGGCAGGGGCCGATATTCGGCCACAATTTGACGGAACTGTTCCCCCTCAATAGTTTCCTGGTCGATTAACAAATCGACAAGGCGATCGATTACAGCTCGATTTTCGCTAATAATCTTCCGCGCTTCCTCGTAACAGCGAAGGGCGATCGTCCGAACTTGATGGTCGATTTTAGTCGCCACATCCTCAGAATACTCCGCCTGAGTTTGCCAATTGCGACCCAGAAACACCTCGCCGCTGGGATTTTCCAAAGCAAGAGGCCCTAACTCCGACATTCCATAACGAGTCACCATCTCCCGGGCCAAATTAGCCACAACCTGAAGGTCGTTAGCAGCGCCCATCGTTACTTCGGCATAACCAAAAATTTCCTCCTCCGCAGCGCGTCCTCCCAAAGTCATCGTAATCCTGTCCATCAACCACGCCTTAGTATAAAGACCGCTATCGACCATATTCTCGTCGAACATCTGTTGGGCAAAACCGCCCACGCCCCCAGAACGAGGAACGATCGTCACCTTATTAAGCGGGTCGGAATTTTTTAACAAAGTCATCAGTAAAGCGTGTCCGACCTCGTGAAAAGCAATCAAGCGTTTTTTCTTACTATCCAGTAAAGGCGTCAAACTCAAACCAACAGTTACCCGGTCGATCGCATCATCTATTTCTAGAGGAGTAATCGCTTCTTTCCGTCGGCGGGCAGTCAAAATCGCCGCTTCGTTGAGCATATTTGCCAAATCGGCCCCAGAAAAACCCGGAGTCCGACGAGCGATCCTCTCCAGAGACACTTCTGGAGCTAGTTTTTTATTTTTGGCGTGAACCTCCAAAATGCCCAACCTTCCCTTATAAACCGGCAAATCTACCGTTACCTGTCGGTCAAACCTCCCCGGACGCAACAAGGCCCCATCGAGAACGTCGGGACGGTTAGTAGCAGCAATAATAATGATGCCGCTATTGCCCTCAAAACCGTCCATCTCCGTTAATAACTGATTGAGAGTTTGCTCCCGTTCGTCGTTACCGCCGCCAATACCTGCCCCCCGCTGTCGTCCCACCGCATCAATTTCATCTATAAAAACGATGCAAGGAGCATTTTCCTTAGCCTTGCGGAACAAATCTCGCACTCGGGAGGCCCCGACGCCCACAAACATCTCCACAAATTCCGAACCCGAGATACTGAAAAATGGGACTCCAGCTTCTCCAGCGATGGCCTTAGCCAATAAAGTCTTACCAGTTCCCGGCGGCCCCACCAACAAAACCCCTTTAGGAATCTTCGCGCCGATGGCCGTAAAACGTTCTGGCTGCTTTAAAAAAGTCACGACTTCTTGGAGTTCCTCTTTAGCTTCTTCTATACCCGCCACATCATCGAACAGCACCCCAGTTTTCGCCTCCATCTGGAACCTAGCTTTAGATTTGCCAAAATTCAAAGCATTACCCTGGGCCTGACTGGTACGGCGCAACAGCATCAATAAGACAACAATTACTGCCAAAATGACCAGTAAATTAAGAACCAAACCCATGGCCATGCTATTATCTGGAGCCTTATTTACCTCGTAAACGATGTTATTAGCCAGAGATTTTTCTGGTAATTCTGGGTGGTATTCAAAAATATTTACCCTGTAGATTGATTCCGTTCCTTTAAGTCTGACTTTCGCGATATTTTGAGAAGGATATGCGTCTATTTCTTCTACCTCCCCTGCATCTATTTTTTGTAAAAGCTGACTGTAGCTCATCTGCTTTTCTACAGTATCCGCTACAGCAGGATTTCCCAGTAATACCCCTTGAGCCATTATCCAACTGCCTAATATTCGCCAAAAATGTCTTCCAGACATTTTTTTACTAGCAATACTTTTTGAGTTTTTTTGTTTCCAAAAAGCTTTCATATTTCTTGATTTTGCCTTTTTATGTAGTTGATTTTATCTCTTTTCAATTTCAATCCTTAAAAGGGATTTGGTAAGTTCTCGCTACCTTTTCCTTAATAGATATTTAACAAAACTTACCTCGCCCTGGTTGGGACGGTTTCTACTTCATTATAAAACCCTCTTCGAATTATCTGAGCCTGTCCCTCTGAATTGGACAAAAAAACATCTAAATTTGATACCCTAGCTTTAATACGGTCTAGGGAGCAGATTTAGAAGTAATGGATATTTCAATTGGACGCGGTAAAACTGCCCGCAGAGCTTATGGAATTGATGAAATTGCGTTGGTTCCAGGACAGCGCACCCTCGATCCGAGCTTGGCAGATACTCGCTGGCAGCTTGGGGGCATCGAAAGAGAAATCCCGATTATTGCTAGCGCAATGGATGGGGTGGTAGATGTGGGCATGGCGGTGAAGCTATCTCAATTAGGGGCCTTGGGAGTTCTCAATTTAGAAGGCATCCAAACCCGTTACGCCGATCCTCAACCAGTGTTAGATCGGATCGCTTCGATAGGAAAAGAGGAGTTTGTCGCTCTGATGCAAAAACTCTACTCCGAGCCCGTAAAACCAGAATCCATCGCCCAAAGAATTTCTCAAATTAAGAGCCTGGGAGGCATTGCGGCGGTAAGTGCCACCCCGGCAGGGGCTATTAAATATGGTCCGGCGGTAGCTGAAGCTGGGGCAGATTTGTTTTTTGTCCAAGCAACTGTTGTTTCTACTGCTTATCTTTCTCCCGAATCAATCGACCCTCTTGATTTAGCCCGGTTTTGTCAAGATATGCCCATGCCTGTAGTATTGGGCAACTGCGTTACTTATGAGGTGGCCCTTAATTTAATGAAAGCCGGGGCGGCGGCTGTTTTGGTGGGCATCGGGCCGGGGGCGGCTTGTACCTCTCGCGGCGTTTTAGGTATAGGCGTGCCCCAGGCCACTGCTGTTGCCGATTGCGCGGCGGCCCGGGATGACTATCAACAAGAAACCGGAAATTATGTGCCAGTTATTGCCGATGGCGGTTTGATTACTGGTGGCGATATTTGTAAGTGTATTGCTTGCGGTGCCGATGGGGTCATGATCGGTTCCCCTTTGGCCCGGGCCGCCGAGGCTCCGGGACGGGGCTATCATTGGGGCATGGCCACTCCTAGCCCGGTACTGCCTCGCGGTACTCGCATTCGCGTCGGTACTACTGGTTCTTTGGAGCAAATTCTCCGAGGCCCTGCCTTGTTGGATGACGGTACTCATAATCTTTTGGGCGCTCTTAAAACTAGCATGGGAACTCTGGGAGCTAAGAATATTAAGGAGATGCAGCAGGTTGAAGTGGCGATCGCTCCTTCTCTTTTGACTGAGGGTAAGGTCTATCAAAAAGCACAACAATTAGGTATGGGCAAGTAGAGTTAGGAGTCGCGCAAAAATAAACTACCAGATGAAGGAAAATCGTAGGTCGGGCC
>CAZUCT010000391.1:0-5047 GCA_964619285.1 uncultured bacterium
ATAACGGACGTGTCGTTCTTGCCTTGTGAAGACATCCCCTATTTAGCAATGCCACAAACATGATAACACAGAATTTTTTATTTTTGCTCCAAGAAACCCGATTTTTTGGAAAAACCGGGTTTCTGAGGTTCTTATAAATCGTAAAGAGTTTTAAACCAATTAATAAATATCTCAGCTTTTGGATGCTGTGGCTCTAGAATGCGTTCCATAATAGCATTATGTAGTTGTCTTCCCGGCGGATTTTGCCAGGATAACCAGGAATGAATTTTAGCTTTATCGGTATGGTTTTCTTTAAAAGTTGCCCCTCGATTTTTAGCCTCTCTAATTACTTCATCAGTATAATCCCAAAGGCGATCGCCCCCACTGGGAATCATATAACCTAAAAACGTCTCTAACATCCCAGAAGTTTTATTATCTGGCATCATCCAGACCCCAAATTTTACACCGAAATTTGTCTGATGAATTAAACCCTCTTCGGGCAGGTTTTCTGGCAAATTAGAAATCCTTGGCAAACATACATTTCTAACCTGTTGCCATCTAGCAGTTGGGTTGTCGTCAGCATCTACAATTAATCCTAAAGCAGTTAGTCCAGAGGTTTTTAATTGAGCCGTTATTTCCCTAAGATTGAGCATATTTTCAATCCCATCATAAGATTCTATTTCGACAATAGCTTCTTTCTTGGTTTTCCCCCAAGGAATATCATTTGCTTCGATTAAGTATGGGATAACTCGCTTATCTTCGTTACCCTCAACTAAAAGCTTTTTTCCATGCCAATTGTTTATCATTTAACGCACCTCTATATCTCGGTTATCGGCAATAACAATTTCCGGTTCAATAAATACAACAGACTGATTTTTTCTTGTTTCTATGCGGTGGATTCTAATTTCATTACTGCCATTTTCTCCAGTTAGCTTTTCTTCCAGAATAACATCTGCCAAACTCCTCCAGCAATCGTCGCTGTGGGTAGTAGCGAATACTTGAATGTTAAGTTTTTTTGCTATTTTCCAGACAAGTTGCCACATTTCTGACATCGTAGTATGATGCAAACCGCTGTCAATTTCATCCACTAAGAAAACTCCATCTTTGCAAGAAATCATTGCTAATATTATTGCTAAAAGCCGCCAGATTCCATCGCCAAGATTACCAATAGGAATTGGTTTTTCCTTATCAGAAAATTTTACCATAAATCCGCCTTTTTGTCCCAAACTTGTAGAAAGTTTGCCGTAATTATGGGGAGCAACTGAAGCAATACGCCCTATTTTGGGCTCGATAATTTGAAGTGCCTCCAACACCCAATCTTCTTTTGGAGTTAATACAACTTCGTCGAATAGCGCGATAAGTTTACTTATTTCTAAAGAAAACGGTCTTAGCAATTGTGTTTCTAATTCTTCTCCTCTTGTGGGTTTTATTAACATTCCCCCGTTTGGCGACAAAAGCGATCCATATATTTCCTCTGTCCCAGACTTATTAAAATATAAATATGGTGCTTTTGCATCTAGTTTGTATTCATAATAAAAATTTTCTTGGGCTTCCTCGCGTCTTTCTTCAATTGATGCGACCAAACTTTCTTTAATGTTATCATTAATAATTCCCTCTATTGAAAATTTACTATCTAAATTGAACTTGCGTCCATAAAAAAGGTGACGAGTATCGAGCTCGTATTGGTGGTTTCCCCGTCTGTCAGGTTTACCTAAAAAATACTCTCCTCGGAAATCCATTGATTCTTGAAGTGAATAGAAAACCCTAGGCGAACACAGTAATTGAATGGCTTCTAAAAGAGAAGTTTTGCCGCTATTGTTGGCACCAACTAATAGGTTAATTGTGCCTAATTCCTGGAGTTCAAAAGATTGAAAACAGCGAAAATTGTTGACTTTTAAAGATGTAAACATATAGTTAATGGGTAATGTTAAATTGGTCGTTCTTGCTGAGAGGCGATCGCCCCCACAAGAAACACTGCAATTTGATTATAACAAAAAAACCCGGTATGCATGAAAAAACCGGGTTTCCGATCCATTTTTTTGTAGGTTGGGTGGAACGCAGTGGAACCCAACATATTCGTTGGGTTCCGCTTCGCTCCACCCAACCTACAAATATCCGATCGGCATGGGGGTTTAAGAAACCGGGTTTCTCCAAGAAACCGGGTTTCTGAGATAGTCTATTGAACCACTCGATAATACCTATTCGGCATTAAATCCATAACTTCAGGTTCCCCATTTCCACACCAATTAATCGTAACTTCCACCTCCTCAGCATCGTTTCCCAAACCGAATAATAACCGCTTGTCGCCCTGGGCAGAAAAACCGTTAGAAGCGCTAACCTCCCTTAATTGTTCTCCGCTTTTTGACTTAACAATAACTCGACTCCCAAGGGCATCGGCGTTGCAACTTTTACCGTTGCCAACTAACTCCAAACCCAACCAATTTTTCGCCAATGAATCGTTTTTAAAAATAGAAACTGGGGCGAATTGATGGGTAACTAAAGCGTCTAAATCTCCATCGTTATCTAAATCCGCTAGCGCAATTCCTCGGGAGTTCGTTTTTTCCGTCCAACCGACTTGGTTTGCGACATCGATAAACCGATTTTCTCCGTTTAAATAAACTCGGTTTTGTTCGTAGGGAAAAATGCAACGTCCCTGCAAGTCCGCCCACCTGTCGGCGTAACCATGAACGTCGGGATTTGTTAAAGCAATTTGGGCGTTCCAATACCAATAGTCGGGACAGCTATTTTCTGAGTCTAATTCCTCGAACTGGGGGGCGGGTAAAATGGCGTTTGGTTTAAACATATTTTCGCTTCTTAAGTGGCGATCGTAACTGTCGTCAACCATGCCGTTTGCTTGGACGATATCTAATTTTCCATCCCGATCTAAATCTCCCATCGCCCCTCCCCAACCAAAACGATCTTCGTTTAAAGCGTTTAATTTCATCGCTTCATCTTTAAATGCTTTGGCGCCGACTTTATCGATGTTTCCTTGATTTATCCATAACAAACTGCCTTCAGCTTGCAATTTATGATGAACGTTGGAGACGTAAACATCGAGGGTTCCATTATTATCAATATCCCCCAAGGAAGCATTCATTCCTTTATAAGTATCGCGGCTTAATTCTCCTACTAAACTGCCTTTAATTAACTGGAATTTTTCCCCGTTTTGGTTAATAAATAATTCGTCTGGCCCGAAGTCGTTGGCTAAATATAAATCGGTCCAATTGTCGCCGTTAAAATCTCCAGTTCCGATGTCTAAAGTCCAGCGATGTTCGCTAATTCCCACAGCTTTTGCATCTTGTTTTTCAAAGCCATTTCCGACGTTTAAGTAAAACAAGTTTTGACCGCCGTTATTGGCATCATGCCAGCTACGATGCATGAAATCAAACATTCGGCGATCGCCCTCATATTCCGCTGCTGGCAAGTTGAAAATATTAAACTCTGTCGGTTTTTCGTAATCGTTGAGATAGGGACTCATGGCATTACCAACTAATAAATCTAACTTGCCGTCGCGGTTCATATCTAAAGCGTTGGCCGTTAAACTAATGGTATATTCATCGATGCCTAAATCTCGACCGATATCGACAAAATCTAACTCGTTTTTTTCAGTAAAGAGATTTTTTAACAATCGAGTTTTGCCGTAGCCAACTGTTACTAATAAATCGGAATCTCCGTCGTTATCGTAATCGAAGAAAAGGGCACCCGAGGGCAATCCTTCCGTTGTTGGGTTGGCAGTTAATTTTGCTAAAGCGGGGAGAGGAAAGCGGGTAAATTTAAAATTACCTTGGTTGAGATAAAGAGAAGCGCGATCGCTCTCATCTTTCAGCGGATAAGTTAAGAAAACATCCAACAAACCATCCTTATTAACATCAGCAACCGCCACCGCATCTCCCACGGACAAAAGCCATTTACCGACATTTTTCATGCGGGGGTCAACTCGTTCTAAAATGTCGCTAGGTTTGGCAGACATTCCCGCCGCATCCGCGCTTATTTCCACAAACTTAAAATCCGGTTTGACTGCGGCCTTAACTGGTACAAACATCTGATAAGCAAAGATGCCGCTAACTGCAATTAAACTAATTACTCCCCAACGGTAAATTCCGCGCAATAAAGAAGAGATTAACTCGCGATAATTGCCCCGCCAAATTTCGCGGCCCCACAGCCAAACAAACCGACAGGCAAAGTAAATAAACCCCGCATAAAAGAAAGTTGACAAGGTTTCGTATTTGTGGAGCAATAAATCGATGAAAACGATAATAAACGACATCCAAACTTGCCCCTTAACGCTGCGGGGAGAAGTTACCGGATCCGTAATCATAAAAAAGGTAAAAAGATAAAAAGCCGGCGCGGTAACAGCCCCCATAATTAGAGTTTGTGGGGGTACGATATCTTGCATTAAATAAGCGCGAAGCCCTAATTGGAGAGCATAAAATCCAAGGAAAGAAATAATTAAAGCGTTGCGCTTAATTTTGAGAACAAATAACAACAAAGCCGCCGTGACAATAAACATTACCATCGCTAAAGAACCCCCCCACTGGTAAGCGGGGGAAGCGCTAATCATGTTATTAGCAAATAGCAAACTCGCGGTAATGCCAAAGAGGGCGGGATTGAAAACGTGGCGGTTTTTAAAGGTAATTAAGTATTTAGAGGAAATAGCAAAAAATACCGGAATTATTAACAGCCAGCTTCCGTGGGCAAAGTTAGTTAAAATGCTCAAAGAACATCCAGTTATTGCCCCGCTGAGAGGAACTAATAAAGTCCGCTTGCGGAACAGCCAATGATAGAGCATATCTAGGCCGCTGGCGGAACTAATTATTAAGAGAATTTGTGCGGGGGAACGATTAAATCCCAGGACAGTTATTCCTAAGATTAAATAGGTCGCTAATATTCCTAATACCGCCAATCTCGGATCCGACAATTTAGGAATGCGTTCCCACTGCCAAAGTCGAGGATTTAGCAGTGGAATTTTTGGAATTGTCAGTTCTGTAAATGTCATATTTTTTATTGTGGTTAAAGTTCGTAGTAATCGCTTTAGCGATTGTTCGTAGTAATCGCTTTAGCGATTGTT
>CAZUCT010000392.1:0-4963 GCA_964619285.1 uncultured bacterium
AACGTCGAATATCGCTAAAGCGATTACTACGAACCAGGAAAATCGTAGGTCGGGCCGAAGTGAAACGCAACCCAACAAGTCGGTACCTTATTACTACGCAAGTCCTAAGCAAAACGTCGAATATCGCTAAAGCGATTACTACGAACCAGATAAAATAAATAGCAATTCCCTCGAACTAGAGAAAAATGCTCCCCTTGCTCAAAAAAATCCGAGAAATCATCGCCAGTTGGTGGTCCGAGTTTACCCTCCAAACCAAATTAATGGCCGGAGTCACCCTGATGGTGTCCTTAGTAATGAGTAGCTTTACCTTCTGGGCGGTGAATACCATCCAGCAAGACGCCCGCCTTAACGACACCCGCTACGGCAGAGATTTAGGCGTATTGCTGGCCGCCAACGTCGCCCCCCTGGTAGCAAAAGGCGATCGCGACGAAGTGGCCCGCTTTTCCCGGCAATTCTATAACACCTCTTCCAGCATCCGCTATATGCTCTACGCCGACGAAGACGGGCATATTTATCTGGGTTTGCCCTTCAACGAGTCGGAAGTACAAACCTCTCTCACCCTGAGTCGTCGCATTCAACTCCCAGAAGAATTTATCTCCCAAGTGGAGGCAGGAGACTTTAACTCCCTATTAATGGCGCGACAACATCCCACTCCCGATGGAGAGGTTACGGATGTTTTCGTTCCTATTAGCGATCGGGGTCAATATTACGGGGTATTAGCAATTGGTATTAATCCTAACCCCAACGTCGTTATTTCTTCCAATCTTACCCGGGATGTTACTTTAGCAGTATTCGTCTCCATTTGGGCAATGGTAATTTTAGGAGCAGTTTTTAATGCTTTAACTATTACTCAACCGATTAAAGAATTGCTCGAAGGTGTTAAAAATATTGCCAAAGGTAACTTCAAACAACGGATAGATTTACCCTTCGGCGGCGAACTGGGGGAATTGATTTTAAGCTTTAACGAAATGGCGGAAAGATTGGAATCTTATGAAGAACAAAATATCGAAGAATTAACTGCAGAAAAAGCTAAATTAGAAACCTTAGTTTCGACTATTGCCGATGGGGCGGTACTTTTAGATGCTAACTTACAAGTAATTTTAATTAATCCAACGGCGAGGCGGATTTTTGGTTGGGAAGGCAAAGAGGTAATCGGGCATAACGTGGTTGATTATTTACCCGTTTCCGTGCAAATAGAATTAGCTAGGCCTTTATATCAAATTGCTGGTGGAGAGTTGGAAGGGGGCGAGTTTCGCTGTTCGATGACGGAACCAAATAAGCGGACTATTCGGATTTTATTAACAACGGTTTTATTGCATAAAGCTCCAGAAACAGAGTCTTTATGTAATAGTTGTCTTTACGATGAAGATAATACTTGTACGGATAGCGATCGCCCTAATGCCCTAGAATGTACTTTATATGCTAATAAATCAACCTCAAATCCCAATAATCTCTACCGAGAAAGTCTTAAAGGAATTGCGATGACGGTGCAGGATATTACTCGGGAAGTAGAATTAAATGAGGCAAAAAGTCAGTTTATTAGTAACGTCTCCCACGAGTTAAGAACTCCTTTATTTAATATCAAATCTTTTATCGAAACCCTACACGATTACGGGGAAGATTTGAGCGAAGCAGAACGGAGAGAATTTTTAGAAACTGCCAACCACGAAACCGATCGCTTGACTCGTTTGGTAAATGATGTCTTAGATTTATCCCGTTTAGAATCCTGTCGAATTTATCAATTTGAAGCCCTAGAACTGGCTCAACCAATCGAGCAAACTATGCGGACTTATCAACTAAATGCTAAAGATAAAGGCATCGAATTAAGTCAAGAAGTAGAACCAAATTTACCTCCTATTTTAGGTCACTATGATTTGTTATTGCAAGTGTTGGCAAATCTGGTTGGTAACGCTCTTAAGTTCACCGAATATGGAGGCAGAGTAGTTATTAGAGCTTATTTATTAGAATCGGAATCGAATTTGAAAAAAATCCCACACTTGGATCGAGAATTAGAGGAGAAAACAGGAGATATTATCGAGGCAGAAAAAAACCGAGAAGAAGGATGGAGAATTACGCCCCATCCTTATTTCTCAGCCGCCCAAAATTCTAGTTTAGATCGTTCTCCGAAAATGGTAAGGATTGAAATATCGGATACGGGAAGCGGCATCGAACCTAAAGAGCAACAAGCAATTTTCGAGCGTTTTTATCGGGTAGAAAATCGCGTGCATACTTTGGAAGGAACTGGTTTGGGTTTATCCATTGTTAAGAATATTATTGAGAAGCATCATAGCAAGGTAAATTTAGTCAGCGAAGTCGGTGTCGGTACTACTTTTTGGTTCGATTTAACCGTGTTTACAGAAGTAGGCAAGAGGCAAGAGGCAAAAGGCAAAAGTTAAGAAATTTTTTTGTAGGTCGGGCCGAAGTGAAACGTAACCCAACATCGGTATCTTGTTAAATTTGCTAGTAGCTTGTAGGTTGGGTGGAATGAAATGGAACCCAACATAGAAAGTTGGGTTCCACTTCGTTCCACCCAACCTACTTTTATTTAACAATTAACTAATTAACGAAAACAATTTATTAGTTTTTCCAACCAAACGGCAGGCGTAGAACGGACATCTTGTCTGTTCAGAGGAGGTTCTGGAGGTTCGTTAAGATCTCGGTAGAGAGTACAATCTTTAGCGTGGGGCCTTTGGGGATAATTGCAGGTGTCGTCGGCATGATAGGCGCAGGTAGTACAGAGGTATTCGTCGCCCGTGGCCCGATATAAAGGAATGCCTGGATGTCCAAAAGCTTTGAGAGACAGTCGGCAGTGGGGACAGGCGATCGCTTTGGAATCTACTGGTTGATGGCAGCGGGGACAATTTATCATCTGACTTAAACGTAAAAACAAGGACAATCAATATGAATAATAACGAAAACTTACTTCAGCAGCTCTTGATGATTGGTATTGGCACTACCACCTTGGTAGCGGAGAAATTGCAGGAAGTGACCAACCAATGGGTTAAAGAAGGCAAAATGGACAGCGATAAGGCCAATAATTTTGTCGAAGACATCATGGGGCAGCTAAAAACCGAACAGGGCAACTGGGAAGCGCAAATGCAACGACAAATGCGAAACGTCATGCAGGATATAGGGGTTCCCCGCCAGGCGGAAATGGACGAACTGCGGGGCAGGTTGGACCGTTTGGAACGTCAAGTCAGAGATTTGGAAAATCGTAATTGGCGTTAAGGTGGTTAATGATGTGAAACTATTGAGTCGGTCATTCTCAGAAACCCGGTTTTGCCAAAAAACCGGGTTTCACAGGCCGATTCTCTAGGTTAAGATGCCAGAAATAGGAGGACTACTGTGCGAGAAATTTTGATTAGTTTAGGGGTAATGCTGGTTTGCGCGGTTGTTTTAATCGTCGCTCAAATTACCGGTTCGGGTAATGAGGCGATCGCCAACCAACTCCCGCGCCCGGAAAACCAACCTCTAGTGGCAACAGCAACTCCAAAAACAAAAACCACAACAACAATTGCAGAGAATATCATGTCTGAAGAAAACGAAAATATCGTCACCACCGACTCGGGTCTTAAGTATGTTGAGTTAACAGAGGGAGATGGTGCTTCTCCCACCAAGGGACAAACGGTGACGGTTCACTATATCGGTACTTTGGAAAATGGGACGAAATTTGATAGTTCCCGCGATCGCAACCGTCCTTTCCAATTTAAAATTGGTGTCGGCCAGGTCATTCAAGGTTGGGATGAAGGAGTCGGCACTATGAAAGTTGGGGGCCGTCGCCAGTTAATTATTCCCTCAGAGTTGGGTTATGGTTCTCGCGGTGCCGGTGGTGTCATTCCACCGAATGCTACTCTAATTTTTGATGTGGAATTACTGAGCGTTGGCGGTTAGAAAACCGATTAAGAAACCCGGTTTTTTGGAAAAACCGGGTTTCTGGCTTTTAGAGTAAGGGATTTGAAATGCGCATTTATATGGACGTATGCTGCCTAAGCAGACCTTTTGACGACCAAACTCAAGAAAGGATCTACCTAGAGTCTCAGGCTCTTTTTTTGATTTTTGGTAAATGTCAATTTGAGGTATGGGAATTAATTGGTAGCCAAGCGATGGAGTTAGAAATTTCCAACGATCCTGACTTAGAACGCTTAAGACGAATTAAGCAAGCTTTATCTCTTGTCAAGACTACAGTTCAAATCAACTCAACAGTCACCCAAAGAGCCACGGAAATTATAACATTTGGTTTTAAACCTTATGATGCTTTACATCTGGCTAGTGCGGAGATAGCCCGAGCAGACGTCTTTTTAACAACAGATGATAGAATTTTAAGAAGGGGCGATCGATATCGAGAAGAATTACGAGTCCCATTAGCCAATCCCGCGAATTGGCTAATCGCAGTTAATCAATTTATAGGAGATGACTATGAAAACCCCAATGGAAATCAGACATGAAGGATATGAGGCTTTGGTAAAAGCCCTCGGCTTTGTGGGAATGTTGAGATTCATGCAACAATTTGATAATGGTAGGGGTAACTATACCGAAGAACGTTCTCAATGGTTAGATAAATTTACTCTTGAGGATATTGTAGCTGAAGCTAACCGACAAAATGCCGATTCTTAAGTTTCTATTCTTAATTTCAAATAAAAAATGAAAACCCCACTGCTGCCAGTGGGGTTTTTATTTTAAATACCAATTTGATTAACTAATTTATACTAAAGAACGAACCGCAAGAATTTCATCTTCTCTTATTCATCTTCTCTTAAAGGCCCCACAGCAGACATCGGAACGATAATTGCGCACTACTTTTAGTTTCCCTTTTTTTGGTTAACTTGTAAGGTGCCCATTGCGCACCCTACTTTTAGTTTCCCTTTTTTTGGTTAACTTGTAAGGTGCCCATTGCGCACCCTACTTTTAGTTTCCCTTTTTTTGGTTAACTTGTAAGGTGCGCATTGCGCACCCTACTTTTCGT
>CAZUCT010000393.1:0-4952 GCA_964619285.1 uncultured bacterium
TATAAAGCTTGAAACTCATAACTGACAAGTATTTCAATTTTTGGAGAGGTCTAATGGCAGCTGAAGACACAATTAAGTATTGACAATAAACAATAGACAATTGACAAAAGTAGTTTTGATTACAGATATAATAGATGCTACCGCGCCGGCAGAACTGTTAGCAGCCATGATGCGACTCGCGCCTCGCTATCTACCCTTTTGCGTCACTCGGCGAGACTTTTTAGTAGATACATTCGCTCATACTCCCAGCGATCGCGAAAGCAGCCAAGCGGTTTATACTCGTGCGGTGGCGTTAGATTTACTATCTCAGCGAGAAGTTGCTTTTGCTAATATTGAAGCAAAAGGGAGCATTAGTAAGTAGGTATGCAAAAATATTTGCAGAAAAATTTGCCCGTAGAACGCGGCTATTGCCTGTTCGGTATGTAATTAATTTTGCACGAGTACTTATTAGATGCAGATAAAAATAAAGTTAGCGATAAAATAGTTAATCGATATTTGCAGCTTAAAGCTCGGAATTTGCTTTAAATTAATAATACAATTAAGAAACCCGGTTTTTTGAAAAATACCTTCGCCATTTTCTTGTAGGTCGTGCGGAACGCAGTGGAACCCGACGTATTTGTTGGGTTGCGCTGTCGCAGAGCCCAACCTACGAATGGTATTTTTTTATTTTGGCGAAGGTATTGTCAAAGAAACCGGGTTTCTTAAATCTCCATCTTTTGATTTTTTTTAGCACTAAAGTGCTTGCTAGGAACCTGGCAATGACACCGAAATATTATCGACCGTTAGATTACTGGAGGCTACCAGTTCGGTGCAGAGAATTGACCCCATCGATAGTTATTGGCGATCGCGCACTAACGGTTAGATTGCAGCAAGCTACTTTGCGAGCTTTACTTAGGCGGGTAGATGACATACTATTTATTGGAGCTTTATTAATCTTTTTAAGGAATGGGCCATGGGGGGGATTATTAAAAAATTATTAACTAAAGACCGATCGCCCCATCCTTGGTTTACCATTGAACCAGATAACGATCGTCCAAATGATACCAATGCAAACTTCCCAAAAAACAGAACTTATAAATGAATCTCCACCGCCGGAAATCCTAACTCTGGATGTGGGCGGCATGAAATGTGCCGGCTGCGTGGCGGCAGTCGAACGCCAACTAAAACAACAACCGGGCGTAATCTCGGCAAAAGTCAACCTGGCAACGGAAGTGGCATCCGTCGAATGCCAACCGGGTACCGCAGATGGCGACGCCCTCGCAGAAAAATTAACCGCTAGCGGTTTTGCCAGTCAATCTCGCAATTATAAATCTCAAGAAGAGCTCGCCCAACAACAAAGCGATCGCCACCGAGAAGAAATCCAACAACAAATCTGGCGCATCGCGATCGCCGGTCTTCTCATCCTCCTCTCCGGCATCGGCCACCTGGGACACTTCCTTGGCGGCAAGGAAATCCCCATTTTAAGTCACGTTTACTTCCACTGGGGACTCGCAACCCTGGCCCTGTTGTTCCCCGGACGCTATATAATAGTAGACGGTTGGCGCAGTTTGTGGCGCAACGCCCCCAACATGAACGCCCTCGTAGGATTGGGCGCTACCACCGCCTACCTCGCCAGCGTCGTCGCCCTCCTCTTCCCCCAGTTAGGGTGGGAGTGTTTCTTCGACGAACCGGTGATGATTCTCGGTTTCATCCTTTTGGGCAAAACCCTGGAACAGCAAGCGCGATACCGCGCCGCTTCTACTTTACAATCTTTGATTTCCCTGCAACCGGCCACTGCGCGTTTGGTTCCCGAAATGGAATCGGAATTGGGAATTGCAAATGGGGAATTGGCAATTGGTACCGTAGAAATTCCAGCGGCGCGAGTGAAGGTTGGAGAATATGTATTAGTTTTGCCGGGAGATAAAATCCCGGTGGATGGGGAAATTTGTCGGGGTAAAACTGCCGCAGACGAATCGATGCTAACTGGAGAGTCGATGCCGGTTGCCAAACAAGAGGGCGATCGCGTCTCGGCAGGTACCCTCAACCAATCCGGCGCCATCGTCGTTCGCGCCACTCGCACCGGTGCCGAAACTACTTTAGCACAAATCGTTAAATTAGTAGAAGAAGCGCAAACCCGCAAAGCGCCCATCCAAAATCTCGCCGATACGGTGGCGGGATACTTTACCTACGGCGTGATGGCGATCGCTTCGGTAACTTTCCTCTTCTGGTACTTTGCCGGCGTTCGCATCTTCCCCCACGTCCTCCACCTGGGGCACCAAACAATTAACATCGGACATTCGGCATCCATGTCCGTCGCCTATTCGCCCTTATTGCTGAGTCTGAAATTAGCGATCGCCGTCTTAGTCATCTCCTGCCCCTGCGCCTTAGGTTTAGCAACCCCCACCGCCATCCTCGTCGGTTCCGGCATCGGTGCCGAACGCGGTTTATTGCTCAAAGGCGGCGACATCTTAGAACGGGTACATCAATTAAACACTATAGTTTTCGACAAAACCGGCACCCTCACCACCGGTCAACCCACCGTAACCGACTGCCTCCCAATTCCCAATTCCCAATTCCCAATTCCCAATTCCCTACTCCAACTCGCCGCCACCGTAGAAAGCGGCACCAACCATCCCATCGCCCAGGCAATTTTGCAAGAAGCGCAAAAGCAAGGTTTACCCATCTTGCCCGCCGAAGAGTTCCACACCGAACCCGGTTTGGGAGTTTCTGCAATAGTAGAAGGCAAACCGGTTTTAGTGGGGAACGAAGAATGGTTGCGGCGGCAAGGAGTTGCGGCGGAAACTCTGCCGACTTTCCCGGGTAAAACTGCGGTTTATGTTGCTGTTGGCGGTAGTTTGGTAGGGGCGATCGCCGTTAAAGATATTTTGCGCGAGGATGCCAAAGCGACCGTAGAACGCTTGCAGGAAATGGGATTAACCGCAATGTTGCTCACCGGAGATAAGAAAGAAGTAGGGTCAGCGATCGCCCTCGAATTGGGATTGAGTCCCGAGGCCGTGTTGGCCGAAGTTCGCCCCCAGGAAAAGGCAGAAGCGATCGCCGCCCTCCAAGCAAAAGGCGAAAAAGTCGCGATGGTGGGAGATGGTATTAACGATGCCCCCGCTTTAGCCGCCGCCGATATCGGTATCGGGATGCAGGCGGGAACCGACGTCGCCGTTGAAACTGCAGATATAGTATTGATGCGCGACGCTTTGATGGATGTCGTCGAGTCCATCCGTTTGAGTCGCGCCACTTTCAATAAAATCCGTCAAAATTTGTTTTGGGCGTTTATTTACAATATCATCGGCATCCCAGTAGCTGCGGGGGTATTGTTGCCAACCTTCGGCATTCTACTCAACCCCGCCGCCGCCGGTGCCTTGATGGCGTTTAGTTCCGTTAGCGTTGTCAGCAACTCTTTGTTGTTGCGTCGCAGTTTTTAGGTTAGGAATTGTTAGAAACCCGGTTTCTCAAACAATACCTTCGCCAAAATAAAAATACCTACAAGAAAATGGCGTTCCTCGCCCGCCAGAAACCGGGTTTTTTCAAAAAACCCGGTTTCTTAAATCTCGATGCAGGCGAAGGTATTGTTAAAGAAACCGGGTTTCTGAGATAGATTCTTCTGGGGAATTGTTTATTAGCAATTAGCCATTAGCAATTAGCAAAAAGCGTTAATTTCTTGGTTCTCGACAGCAAGCCCTAACTACTCCTCCGGTATCATACTTTCAATAACCTGCCAATACTCGGTTTCCATTGCCCAATACATAAACAAGTCGAAAACTTGACGGCAATGATTGTCTTTTTGACTCGGGAATGCTTCGTTTTTGACGATTAAATCTATGCGAATAGTGTTGCCACAAATGCTAGCCAAATTGAAAGTTACTTCGGCGATCGCCAGTTTGGAGAAAGAAACCTCACCCGCTCTTTCGCGAGCCATGATATAATTACCCGTATTGTAAGTAACTTCCAAATTGCACTCTTCTAAAATCCCCAAGACTACGGGCTGGAGATTTTGAAAATCATCAATAGCAACAGCGATAAAACCAACGTACCGGGCCATAGTTAACGATTAGCATCCATCTTTAGAGTTTGAATCGTATAATACCACAGACTTGTCAGCAGTAAAACTACTAAAAACTGGGAACTAACCCTTAAAATCGTACTAGAGGACCGGCCTGTGAAACCCGGTTTTTCCCACGGCAGACTTAATTATTAACTGATATGACAGGCAAATTAATCGTATTTGAAGGAGTCGAAGGCGGCGGCAAAACTACCCAAATGTTGCTGCTGTCGGAGTGGTTGCAAGAACAATTGAACCGGCATCTTGCCGGTTCTACGCAGAAAGTTGTCACCACTCGCGAACCCGGAGGCACAGAATTAGGTAAAACCCTGCGAGGGTTGCTGCTGGATCCGAGTATCGAAGAAGCGATCGCCCCTCGAACCGAGTTATTATTATACGCCGCCGATCGCGCCCAACACGTCGAGACATTTATTAAGCCCCACTTGGAAGATGGGGCCATAGTTTTATGCGATCGCTTCACCGACTCTACCATCGCTTATCAAGGATACGGACGCGGTTTGAGTCTCGAATTGATAAACCAACTCAACCGCATTGCCACTGGCGGGCTCGAAAGCGACCTAACTTTGTGGTTGGATCTCGACGTGGAGGTTGGTTTGGCAAGAGCTAAAACTAGGGGTAAGAGCGATCGGATGGAACTGGCGGCCTTGGATTTCCATCGCCGCGTCCGACAGGGTTTTCAAGAATTGGCGCGGACCTACCCCCAGGGCTTTCGGCGGGTAGATGCCAACCGTTCGGTGGAGGAAGTCCAAGAACAAGTGCGGGAAATTGTTGGGGCGCATCTCAATTTTGTTAATTGTTAATTGGGTTAAGAAACCCGGTTTTTTAGACAATACCTTCGCCAGCATAAAAAAATACCATTCGTAGGTTGTGCGTACCGAAGTGGAACCCAACAAATACG
>CAZUCT010000394.1:0-4946 GCA_964619285.1 uncultured bacterium
CCTCCGGTCCCTCCCCACCCCCCAGAGTTTTTTCGATTCCCGAAAGCAGACCCTATGTAGGGGAACAATTACTTGCAGTCCCAGGAGTTCCTGTCGCCACTTGCGGTGGCTTCCTTTTTGAGAGATTAGTTTAAACCCATATCGTGTCAAAATAGCTTCTACTTCTCTACCAGTCATCAAACGGATGCGACTCATAAAACACTAACCTCATAAGCGATCGCTCCCACAGGCAATTGCAAATCGTCTGGTTGCAAATACAACTCTATTGCTTCCCGAATATTTTCCAACGCTTCTTCCTCTGTTTCCCCCGCAGACGTACATCCAGGCAGTTCGGGACACCAAATAGCCCAATCTCCCGTTTCTGGATCTGGTTCGAGAATAACTCGCCATTTCATAAACTAACCTCCTTAATTTGGTATCTGGTGAAACCCGGTTTTTACGGAAAACCGGGTTTCTTAACCTAGTTATAGCAAAGCATTCTAGTTTTTAACAACACCAACCTTCTACCTAACCATCCCTCGCAACGTCTCCTCCACCGACAGGGGTTCCCACCCCAACTCCCGACGCGCCTTACTGGCATCCACTCGCACGCAGCGATCGTAAATGTAATGCACTCGCTCTCGACTCAAGGGCGGGTTCCACGAAAACAACCGCCCCACTACATCTAAAACATTCCCCGCTACTCTCACTACAGGTTCGGGCACTTCCACCGGTTCGGGAATGCCTGTCTCCCGGGAAAGCAAGGCAAACATTTCTCTGGTGGTAAGTTCCCCCGCAGAAATGATGTAACGTTCCCCCGGTTTGCCCTTCTGGGCCGCCAATAACATCGCCGTTACTAAGTCGTCAACGCGAACGATACCGGTAAAGCGATCGCCCCCTACCCAGAACTTTAATTTCCCCTGGCAAAATAACTCTATTATCGGCCCGAAGTGCGGATCGCCTTTGCCAAAAATTCCCGACGGCATCAAACTCACTACCGGCAAACCAGCGGCGGCGAGGCGATCGACTATTTCTTGGGCCTGGTATTTGGTGCGATCGTACCCCGAGGAAAAGTCCTTTTGAGTTCTTTGGAAACTCTCATCTATGACTTTCCCCCCAGTATCGCCAAACACGCCAATAGTGCTGCAATAAACAACTTTGGCAACTCCCGCATCTCTGGCAGTTTCCATCACTGCTTTAGTGCCTTCGACGTTGGCGCGTTCCATTTTGCTCTCATCCACCAAACCCAACTCTACATAAGCGGCGGTGTGGAAGACGGTATCGACACCGGCCATAGCTTCTCGGAGAATAGAGCGATCGCTAACATCTCCATAAAACAACTTCACATCGCAGTTAGCGAGGCGAGCTAAGTTACTACTGGAACGCACTAAACCCCTCACCTCATAACCTTCTTTTAACAGCCGCTTGACTAAATGAGCTCCAGTAAATCCGCTTGCACCCGTTACATAAGCTTTCATAGTTGTTTCTCGTAAATTCGATAAGTTTTACAAATAGTTGCCCCCGTCGCTTCTATGACCTTGCGCGAGGAAATATTATCTTCCCAAACCCAGGAAAGTTCCCCTTTTTGATAAGCTTTCTTGTTAGTAGTTCCCCCTTGCATTCCCAAATAAATTAAAGCCAACGGTACCATTTTCCGACGGTATTCAGGCAGGGAACAAATAGCAATAACCCTCGCTGCGTTAATCTGGCGGCGATACCAGATAAATTTAATAATGCCGCACCAATTTAACTTCCCGTTAACGTGTTTCAAAGCAATATTATAATCGGGAAGCGCCATAAAAAAGCCTACCATTTCTCCCTTATCTTCCGCAATCCAAAATATGTTTGGATCGACTAAATCTTGCAAATCTTTTGCCTCTTCGAGAAATTCCTCCTCCGTGCGTTTGGTCGAACTCCAGTTATTAGAAAAAGCCGTAGTAAATAGTTGATAAAGACTGCGACAGTCTTTCTCGAAATCTTCACCTTTTAACCTTAACTTGCGAAAGTTAATTCCAGATTTAGAAGCCACTTTATATCCCCTCTCAAATTTATCATCTAGAGGTTTGCTAGCATCAAAATCGTAAGCGTAAGCATCTTTAGCTTTCTGCCATCCCGCCCGTTCGATAAATTCTGGATAATAAGACGGGTTATAAGGCATCATTATAAAGGGCTGAGAATCAAATCCATCTACTAATAAAAGGCAGTTATTATGAGTAGATAAATCGATAGGGCCTCGGATGATTTTGATGCCCCGTTCTTGCAACCATTCAGCAGCTTTATCTAATAATCCTTTGGCAACTTCAAAGTCTTCGACGCATTCAAAATAACCAAACAATCCTATTGGTTGGTTTTCCCGTTCTATTAACCTTTTATTAATAGCAGCTACCACTCGCCCCAAAGGTTCCCCAGAAGTCTCCGAAACTGCTAGAAATTGTTGGCATTCTCCGTATTGAAAAAAGGTATTTTCTGGAGATAATTGTTTGGCGATGCTACTGCGTAAAGGTTGCACCCAGTTCGGGTCTTTTTGATATACCTTTAACGGTACGTTCAGAAACATTTCTGTTTCCGCAGCATTGGCAACTGGTTTGATTTGAAATTTTTCTGGGTTCATGTAATTAATAATTAACAATTAACAATTAACAATTAACAATTAGTAACAGGCAAGATGCCTGTTCTACGGGGACATTTTTTGGGGTAGGCAGGATGCCAATTCCCCATCAACAAATCATCCGCTACATCCCCTTGCATTATCCCCTGCTAACCAAACTTTTTCTCCCAGCTTTCGTGATTGGCTTTTGCTTGTTTAACTATATCGGATTTAGAAATAAGAATAGACACCAACCAGTTAACCAGAGAAAAGGGAAATTTTAACGGTCTGGCAATGTCTAAAAATAAGACTGCTCGATAACCGTCCGTGTCGTTCCAAACTTCGTGGAGGTAGGTGTCGTCGAAAATTAAACTCTTACCTTCTTCCCAATGAACTATCTGGTTATCCACCCTAATTTTACAATTAGATTTAGGTTCGGGTACGAGCAATCCTAGATGATATCTAATTAGACCTTTATGCTTTCCCCGATGTTCTGGGATATGTTTGTGGGGGGCTAAGATGGAAAAAAAGGCAACTTTTAATCCGGGAATTTTTTCTAAAAGCTTGGTTGTTTCCGGGCATCTTTCGCAATTTTTAGTTGCTTGAAAACCGAAGGCGTAAAAGAAATAAGTTTTCCAGCGATCGTCGTCGGTTATATTTTTCTGTCTGCCAGAAATATCTTGATAATTTGGCAGTTCGCTGACTCGCCCCATGATGCCATCCAATTCTTTTCTAACAGTCAACCAATTTGCTTCTAATTCCTTAGCCCAAGGAAATTGTTCTACCTCAAAAAAAGGCGAATTTCCCACTAATGAATATTTGCCCGCTAGCTCTTCTAAATAGGAAAAGTTCAAAGCAGATTTTTCGAGTTTGGCAACAATTGTGTTAGTAAGATTTTTCATATTTAACACCCCTTTGTAAAACGGTCAGCTCGTAGTAATCGCTTTAGCGA
The DNA here is from genome assembly GCA_964619285.1 of uncultured bacterium. Classification (GTDB taxonomy): domain Bacteria; phylum Cyanobacteriota; class Cyanobacteriia; order Cyanobacteriales; family Microcoleaceae; genus CALKCV01. The sequence continues at coordinate 3,519 of CAZUCT010000394.1, forward strand.
TTTAAGCCCATCGCCGAAGTGGGGGACATCCTGCCTGTTTATTTGTTTTGGACAAAAATACATTTTACAACAATTACTGCCCGAGAAAGGTTAAATTTTATTAAGATTCGGTTAAGAAGTCGGAGACGCTATTAGAGGCGGGGTGGAGGAGTCCCAACAACAGGTCTCTTGACAAAGTGGAGGGGAGCGGATAGATTGTTTGTAGTAAGCATTTAGGTGCTTTAAATAGTCTGGTTTAAATCGCTGAAGCGATTACTACTAACGGTTTAAATCGCTGAAGCGATTACTACGAACGGTTTTACTAATATATGGTATTAAAATTAACTCAAAAAAACGCTCAAAAATTAATTCCTCGTTTACCAGTAACAAAACTGACAGAAAATAGCTTTTTTGAAAGTTATAAAAAACAGGGAAATCCGGTAATAATAACTGGATTGTTAGAAGGTGAAGCTGAGTGGAACCTTCATTATCTTTGCCAACAATTGGGGGATTTAGAATTTCCTTTAAGGTACTATGGCAAGGACAGATATAAACTAGACAAACGCCACTGGAAAAATATCGGCAGCGGCGTCACCGGTCCGCCTCAACCTTTTAGCAAATATGCCGCTATGCTGCGCGGCGGGGAGGCACGGGAAAATGATGTTTATCTGGCGAAATGTGCCTTAAAAAATACTCCTTTAAGCGAGGGGCGATCGCTTCAAAACATAACAACCAACCTCGAACAATTAGGCTTTAATAAATCTGCCAGCGATTTTAATATTTGGCTAGGTCCTGGAGGTCATGTAGAATGTCTCCATTACGATTTAATGGACGGTACTCTCATCCAGCTTTACGGAGTTAAAAAAGTCGTACTTTTTCCCCCTTCTCAAACTGCTAATCTCTATCCTTTTCCGATTTACGTTCACCTCTATCGGGGTTTTAAATTGCGCTGTTGGTTTAGTCAGGTTTATCCAGAAAATCCCGACTTAAAAACTTTTCCCCAATTTGAAGAAGCGTTGCGATCTAAACAAGAAATATATTTACAACCGGGGGAGGCGCTTTTTATTCCCTGCGGTTGGTGGCACGAGGTAACTGCTATTGGGGAAGAGATGGTATGTTCTGTTAATCGTTTTTGGCGGGTTTATCCTACACTCAGAGCAGTCTTTTCTTGGAGTAGGTTGCGGGTTCATCTGGGCAGCATCTCTACTGTTCCTTATATTCTAGTTGCTCTGGTAAAAGCTGTTTTTAGTTCCCAGAGGAAAGAGAAGGTTCGGGAAATATTGCGATCGCTTTAATTCTGCTTTAGAAACCCGGTTTTTTCAAAAAACCGGGTTTCTTGGTTCCGGATTGGGTTTCTTGGTTCCGGATTGGGTTTCTTGGTTCCAATAGCTCTGACGACTAAAGTCGTTACTACGAACTTTGTACGACTAAAGTCGTTACTACGAACTT
>CAZUCT010000395.1:0-4941 GCA_964619285.1 uncultured bacterium
GTCGTTACTACGAACAGGCTCTATACGACTAAAGTCGTTACTACGAACTTGCGACTACTAAAGTCGTTACTACGAACTTGCGATTTACGACTAAAGTCGTTACTACGAACAGGCTCTATACGACTAAAGTCGTTACTACGAACTTGCGACGACTAAAGTCGTTACTACGAACTTGCTCTATACGACTAAAGTCGTTACTACGAACTTGCGACGACTAAAGTCGTTACTACAAACTTTTTACTCCTAAAGATCCGGCTTCGTCTTTGCGCAAGCTCAATTTGAAGCCGCGCACCATTATTTCTACTGGATCCCCAAGGGGGGCAACTCTGGTGACGGTAAATTCCGTTCCTGGGGTTAGCCCCATTGCTAGAAGTTTGCGTCGATAGCCTTTCTGGTGTTTGTTGCAGCTTTTCTGGTATTGGGTAACTATGCCTTTGGCACCTACTTTTAAATCTTTTAGGGTTTTGTCGGTGTTGGAGTTTGTCTTTTGTGTTTCAGAGCGATCGCTACTTACCATAATTTTGTTTGCCATCCCCCCATCCACTCCGATGCGGTTATTTTGGATGGCAACTATTACCGATCCTCCTGGGGCTTTGCTGATGACTTCTATTTCTTTTCCCGGATTTAAACCCATAGATAGCAGGCGGCCTTTGTCCCCTCTGTCTCTATATCCAACTATCCAGAGGCGATCGCCTACTTTGGCCTTGCCTAGAGGAAAGGATAATCCGTCCCCGGATTCTTCGTCTAGTTCTGCCAAGTCTTTCAATTCCTGCCCCCCTTTATCGCTTCCTCCAAAAAATGTAAATCCCCACCCCGGGCCTCTTCTCTTTCTATTTTGTCCGCGTTTTATGTCCATTGCCTCTACCCCTTATTGCTATTTATTTTCAATACTTTAACTAGATTTATCATCAATTATTTTCTTAAATAGAGCTCTTAATCATTATTTAACATTTTTTAGATTTAGGCTCTATGGCCTTCATAAAGGCCCCAAATTTTTAACAGCAAGATGGCCCGGGCGGTTCGAGAAGAGAATGGCTGGCCTTTAATTGCATTTAATTGTCATTTAAGAAAGGCGATCGCTAACTCAGCTTTGGCCCCAAATTGTTATACCTTTCGCGAATTGTAGGTGGGGTAGAGCGAAACCTCAACCCAAACTCAAGATAAATTTTCATAAAATTTTCCGCACCCCCTGATTAAAAAATAGAGACGTGCAAGGGAACCCTGGTGCGACGGCTCTAACCCACGCGCGAGAGAGCAATGCTTTGCGTGACATCTCTATAACTTCTGAAAAATATGCCTTTCTGGCACAACTTTCAGAAAACTTAACTTAACGGAACAGGGATACAAATGAAAAACGACAGGCACAAGACAATAGACCTTGCCAAAAAAGAAGTTAAAACCAGTGTCAGAGCGAAACCTAAATTTTATGTTTGGATGGGTCTATTAGGTCTGATAATTATAAGCTCGATCGCCGCTTTCCTCCCAAAAAATGACTTAAGAGCTTCAAGTAATACTTTTACTTACAAACTAGGCAAAAATGATAATTTTGCGACAGCAGACGGACCGGAAGAAGTAACATATCAACGTCGAGAAGCTAAGGATTGGTTTGAAAACGTTCTTTTTAAAGATAAATGTAATCTGCCTAATTATCAGCTACGCTGTTCGATGAGGCAGTTAGATGAAGTAGTTAACAATCGCGATTTCTTACATTCTTTCGTGTTTCAAGACATCTTCGCCAGACGACCGAGTGCAAAGATTGTTGGCGCTACTTTTAAAACAAAACTTAAGTCTTTGGGTAGCGACAATGATGGAATGCGCTTGACTGTTTTCGGCGATCGGACAACCAATTTATCTATAGAATCAAAGAAAGAGCGACATTGGTACAATCGTATTCCCTGGTTAACTAATAGCAACTGGAGTCCGGGTGAAACTGTCGAACTGGAGTTAGATTTAGGTAATTTACCGCCGACAAATAACTCTAATGGAAATCTATTACAAGCCATGCAAGAAGGCTTTTTAGACGTTCAGATTCAAGATGACACGGTAGTAGATTATATCGAACTAACCATAGAAGTAGAATAGATTGGTGACGACTAAAGTCGTTACTACGAACGGGCTAGCGATCGCCCATTTTTTCCGATTTCATAGTTGAAAAAACAGGAGTTTTCCCAAATGGAACCACAAGCGATCGCCTTTACTTGTCCTCAATGCGGACATTCTTTCGACAAACTCGCTTCCAAACAAAACGAAGGTTGGCCGAAGGCTAGGGCAGTCACAATTCGGTACGAAACTACTTGTCCCGCTTGCGATCGCCCCAAATGCGAGACATTAGTTGATTATCCTTATGTCAAATGTCATTTCTGCGAAGAAGCAGTTACTTTTGATAAAGCAAAAATACTGGTGGGCACGAAATTTCGCGATGATGACGATTCTTCTTACAAATACTCCCTTTTCTCCCATAAATCCTGCTTTAACAATATAAGCAAAAAGAAAAAGCTCCTTTACAAAGAGTACAAGCAACTTAAGCGAGAGGTTTATTGGAATGCTGCTTTTAGCACTTTATGTTTAATTATACTTTTATGTGCATTTCCTCCATTAGCCATAATCGCATTGATATTTGCACCAAAATTGTTTAACTCTCAAGTAAACTCTCATCTAAGCGGGTTAGGTTCCCCAGACAAACCCTCCATACTTACTATTAAGTTAGAGTAATCTACTAGAGGTTTTTTGGTATTTCAGAAACCCGGTTTTTTGAAAAAACCGGGTTTCTCGATCGTTGACAGAAACAAAGGTTATAATAAAAGAATAATAGATAAGAGGCAAAAAAATGTCAGTCGATATCTTCTCAACTTCCCCCCTAGACGGCTTAGAGTCAGAAGAATTAGAGCTTCTGGAGCTAGTCAACGAATATCGGGCCCAAAACGGCCTGCCCCCGATCGCTCCTTCTAAAGCTTTGACAACGGTTGCCAACCGTCACGTTCAAGATGTAGCGGAGAATTTAGAGATAACTGTGAGCGACTCCCGCAACCCCCACTCCTGGAGTTGGGGGCCTTTCGACTTGTCCGATAGCAGCACTTATCCGAATATGTGGGAGGCACCCCAACGATTAAACACCGGCTATCCCGGCAACGGCTACGAGAATTTTTATCGCACATCTGCTAACACTGTCGATGCAGAAGACGCTTTCAGAGGTTGGCAAAATAGTACCCCTCATAATAACGTCATTCTCAACCGCGATATTTGGAGCGATATTACTTGGAACGCTATCGGTGTCGGCATTTACGAAGGCTATGCCGCTCTCTGGTTTGGCGAAGAAAGCGACCCCACCGGACAACCAACTATTCAAGGTTCCTCCACTGGTGGAACTGGAGGAACGACAATAGATCCTTTAACTGGAGAAGAAGTTTATCGTTTCTGGGACGAGCAAACCCAGTCCCATTTCTTTACGGCGAGTCAATCTGAATTTAGCGATCGCCAAAGCAACCCCGCCCGCTATCGCTACGAAGGGGTCGAATTTGACGCATTGCCGCCATCGACATCGGGAGCAATGCCCGTGTATCGCTTTGAAAACGAGCAGACGGGTACTTATTTCTACACTTTACAAACCCCAGACGAAATTACCCGTCAATTCCCAGTATTTGAGAGCGATGGGGTAGCGTTTTATGCCTACTCTCCCAATGATTCCATCCCTGCCGATGCCGTTCCCATTCACCGTTTCTACAACGAAGCGGCCTCGGCTGCATCTGGAACTCCGGTTCACTTTTTTACTGGTAACGAGGAGAATAAGAACAACGTTATCGATAACTTCCCCGATTTTACCTACGAAGGCTCCGGTTGGTATGCCTTGAGTCCCGACGGTTTTTAAAGCTAAGAAACCCGGTTTTTTCCCAAAATTAAGAAACCCGGTTTTTTCCCAAAATTAAGAAACCCGGTTTTTTTCAAAAATTAAGAAACCCGGTTTTTTCAAAAAACCGGGTTTCTGGGCTGCACCCAATTTTCATCTTTAAAAATGACAAATAGATTCTGGTTTTAACGGACAAACTTTATTGGCGATGTTCGCGTTATTTCTAACGTACAATTCCTCCAGTTTAACTAAATTAGCAAGGGGACTAATATCCGTTATTTGATTCCAAGATAAATGGAGTTCTTGGAGATTAGTTAAATTAGAAATAGGCGCGATATCTGTTATTTGATTGCTGCCGAGATTTAATTGCTGGAGGTTGGTTAAATTAGCAAGGGGCGTAACGTCTGTGATTTGATTGTCGTTAAGTTCTAGTTCCGTAAGGTTTGTAAGTTCTGCAATTGGAGCTATTTCTGTTATTTTATTGTTAGTAAATTTAAGTACGTTTAAATTAATTAAAGAAGCAATATTTAACTCGGAAATTTGATTGATGCCGAGGTCTAAAAAAGTAAGATTAATTAAAGCTGCCAGGGGAGAAATATCCGCAATTTGATTGCCCATCATCTCCAATTTTGTTAAATTAATTAAACCCGAAATGGGGCTAATATCTGAGATTTGATTAATACTCAAATCTAGGGCGGTTAAATTGTCCAGAGATGCCAGGGGACTAATATCGGTAAGGTCGCGATCGCTCAAATCTAATTCTATCATTTCGGATAAAGACTCCTCAGCTTCCTGGCAACTTTCCGTTCCCGCCTCCAGCAGCAAAACTTCTACAGTATGTTTTATTTCTGGGGGCAAAGTTTCCCTCTCCAAACACCAGTCAGCAAAAGTCTTATTTCCCCTCAACAACTGGCAACCAGACGTAAGGAGAAATATAGAGGTAATGGAGGCGATCGCCAAACATCGTTTAACCATTAGAAATAGGTTCTTGGGTGAAAAAAAGGTCCCGTTCGTAGTAATCGCTTTAGCGATAAAAAGGCCCGTTCGTCGTTCGTAACAATCGCTTTAGCGATAAAAAGGCCCGTTCGTCGTTCGTA
>CAZUCT010000396.1:0-4876 GCA_964619285.1 uncultured bacterium
CCCCATTCCCAATTCCCCATTCCCAATTCCCCATTCCCAATTCCCCATTCCCAAACAAACAAACAGTAAGGAGAAATTTATGCCACACCGCAACGAAGCGGCTCCGCCTACGCCGTGGTCGAGGAATTTGGCGCAGCCCACTATAGATAATACGGATTTCGTTCATGCTCTATCTAATATTATTGGAGATGTTAGAATGGGTTCTAACGTGTTGGTTGCTCCCGGAACTTCTATTCGAGCCGACGAGGGTACTCCTTTTCATATCGGTTCGGGTACTAACATTCAAGATGGGGTCGTAATTCACGGTTTAGAACAAGGGCGAGTAAAAGGAAACGATGGTCAAAATTACTCGGTTTGGATCGGTAATAACGTTTCCATCACCCATAAAGCTCTAGTTCACGGTCCCTGCTACATCGGCGATGACTGCTTTATCGGCTTTCGCTCTACGGTCTTTAACGCCCGTATCGGTAAGGGCTGCATCGTCATGTTACACGCTCTCATTCAAGATGTAGAAATTCCTCCGGGTAAATATATCCCGTCGGGAGCGGTGATTACTAACCAACAGCAAGCCGATCGCCTGTCAGACGTGCAGTCGGCAGATCTGGAATTTGCCCATCACGTCGTGGGCATTAACGAATCATTGCGCCAGGGATATTTGTGCGCCCACAATATTTCTTGCATTACACCAATTCGTAACGAACAACAAAGAGGTAAAAATACTATGAATAATGGCGGTTATAACAGTTCCTTTACTACTAGCAGCAGTTTGAGTTCGGAAGCGATCGCTCTGGTAGAAGGTCTACTAGACCAAGGCTACATCATCGGCACGGAACACGCGGACAAACGTCGCTTCCGCGTTAGCTCCTGGAAGAGTTGCTCTCCCATCCAAAGCAAAAACCCTAAAGAAGTAATCGGTGCCCTAGAAGGCTGTCTGGCAGAACACGCGGGAGAATACGTCCGCCTCTTCGGTATCGATCCGAAAGCCAAACGCCGCACCGGACAAATGCTGATTCAAAGTCCGGACGGCAAACCGGCAAGCGCCCCTTCTGGCAAGGTTCCTAAAGTTAGCGCTCCTTCAAGTTCTGCTAGCTATTCTCCCGCTCCTGCAGCTAGGGGTGGAGCTGATTCGGAAATAGCAGCCCAGGTGCGCTCGTTATTAAACCAAGGTTGCAAAATCGGTACGGAGTACGCTAACGAACGTCGCTTCCGCACTAGCTCTTGGCAAAGCGGTCCGACAATCTCCAGCACTAACCCCTCTCAAGTTTTGGCTTCCCTAGATTCTCTTCTGGCAGAACGGGCTAACGAATACGTCCGCTTAATCGGCATAGATCCCAAAGCTAAACGTCGCGTTGTCGAAACTCTGATTCAAAAGCCGGGGGCTAAAGCTCAAATTCAATCCTCCAGTTCTTATCGCCCCAAGGGCGCTGTTTCAGCGCCCGTTGGCAGTAGCGGCGGTAGCGCCCCCGCAGGATTGAGCGAAGATATCGTCGCTCAAGTTCGTTCCTTGCTGAATCAAGGTTACGGAATTAGTATAGAACACGCTAACGAACGTCGCTTCCGTACTAGCTCTTGGCAAAGCGGCGGTCCCGTTTCTGGCAGTTCCCCCTCTGAGGTGTTAAGGGGTTTGGAAAATGCTCTGGGAACTTATAGCGGAGAATACGTTCGCTTAATCGGCATCGATACTAACGCCAAGCGTCGCGTTCTCGAAACTTTGATTCAACAGCCCGGTCAGAAAACCGCTCCATCTAGCGCTCCCGCAGCTAAGGTAGCCGCTCCTCAACCTGCTGCCCCCAGTTACAGCTACAGCAACGGTAACGGTAATGGTGCCGCTGTAGGTAGTGGTTTGAGTCAGGAAACTGTGGAGCAAGTGCGCTCTTTATTGGCTAGCGGTTTCCGGGTGGGTACTGAATATGCGGATAAGCGTCGCTTCCGCGTGGGTTCTTGGAAAACTGATACGGCGATCGACTCAAGCCGCGCTGCCGATGTCATCGCTGCCCTCGAAGCAAGTTTGGCTCAACACCAAGGTGAATACGTTCGGTTAATCGGTATCGATACTAACGCCAAGCGTCGGGTTCTCGAAACTATCGTTCAAGAACCGGCTAAACGTTAAGTAAATAGTTCGTAGCAAGCACTTTGGTGCTAGAAATGTAAAACTTATCCTAGCTAAAGTGCTGGCTGCGCCAAAGGTGGGATAGCGCAGTTTGCCGTTAGAGCGTAGTGGTAAAGCAGGAGCGATCGCGCTCCAGTACCAAATAACCCATTGACGATTCCCCATTCCCCATTCCCAAAAATATGTCTTTGCCTCCAATAGTTCCCGATTGCAATTACGAGCCTTTTATTAGTGGCGATGTCTCCATCGCTGCTGATGCGGCGATCGCTCCTGGGGTCATCATCCAAGCTGCCCCTGGATGTCGCATCGTTATCGCTTCTGGGGTTTGTATCGGTATGGGGGCTATTCTTCATGCCTATAACGGCACTATAGAAATAGAAGAAGAGGCGACTGTTGGGGCGGGTGTCTTAGTAGTGGGTCGAGCTAAAATTGCTGCTAAGGCTTGTATCGGTGCTTTAACTACTGTTGTCAGTGTCGATCTCGAAGTGGAACAAACTGTAGCGGCGGGTTCTATTCTGGGAGATACCAGCCGACAGGTTTCGGAAAATTCGCCGCCCGCTTCTATTCCTACTAAAACTGAAGGGACGGCGGCAACTCCCGCAAAAGTTGAAGAAGCCGAAGCAACTCCTTCTGGGACGGCGGCAACTCCCACTAACGAGGAGGAGGCGGAACGAGCTAAGGCAGAACAATCCCACTATGTCTCTTCTGGAAGTAGATACAATACTTTTATCCAACCCAGAAACCCGGTTGGGGAAAAAACCGGGTTTCAACAAGCTGTTACTCCCACCAACATCGAAGGAGAAGAGGAGGAGGCGACAACTCCCAGTCAGGCCGAAGCGGATAACGGGCAGGATGCCCGTTCTACAGAGCAATCCCAGTTCGTCTCGCCCGGGCCCGCATATCATACTTTTGTTCAACCAAAACCGATTTCGATTCCTGAAACTAATACTAATAACGGTCCTCTCCCCCCTGCAGCTAAAACAGAACCACTGGAGTCTGAAGAGGAAGAAAAACCTCCAATTCCTAAAAATAAAAATACGGTTGCGGGCATGGATTACGTCCAGGGCATGATGAAAACTCTTTTCCCCCATAAAAATATCTCTCTTGCTAGGGAAGATGAGGAGGATTAAAGGGAATTGCTAGCAAAGCTCTTGACTTTTGCCTTTTGCCTGTTGCCTTTTGCCTGTTGCCTTTGGGAGCAAGTCAGTTTTGTAATTTTTCTCCCTCGATAATTTCATACTTTTACTCTTACTCTTACTCTTACTCAAAAAAAGACGCTTTTCTTGAGTAAGGAGTCGCGCCAAAATAAACTACCAGATGAAGGAAAATTGTAGGTTGGGTGGAGTGAAACGCAACCCAACAAGTCGGTAACTTATTACTACGCAAGTCCTAAGAGTGTGAGTCAAGAGTAAGAGTATGAGAAAATAAATATGCAAAGGTGACTTGCTCCCGTTGCCTTTTGTCTAAAGCTATTGACAAATTAGTTATTTTATGATAAGACCCGGGTGCTGCGAAAGTTAAAAAAATTATTATATCATAGAAGAGGTAGCAGCCAGCATCGCCATCTCCCTGACCCACCTGATTAAATTTTTAATTGTTAATTTTAAGTTGTAAAAATTATCAAAGTTCAAGCGATCGCTCTACTATAGCAGTCCTATTTTAGTCCTGTAAAATAATTAGCCGCTTTTAGGCAAGAGGCAAGAGGCATGGAAAACTAGGGAATAGGAAAGAGGTAAAAGTAGATACAAAAAGAAATTTTCCGATTTTTTTCTACTTTTTAAATTCTGACAACCCATTGAGGATTGCTATAATCAGACAAAAAAAATCAACTTTCACTGAAGAGTGAAAATTGGCAGGGTAAAAGGTGGGGGAAAAAACAGCAAAAACCCGAGGTTAATTATGAATATAAAACCCTACGAAAGCGGTAAACTAGCAGCCCGAGAACCCATAATAGATTTTAAAGATTCTGCTCTGGGATTAGTAACTACGAGGAGTTTTCCTGCGATAGTGGGCACGGCGGATATGATGCTAAAGTCCTCTGGAGTAACATTGGTTGGATATGAAAAAATAGGGGGCGGATATTGCACTGCAGTGGTGCGAGGTAATACTGCGGAGGTGCGCTTGGCAGTGGAAGTGGGAATAGAAACGGCGGAAAAGTTCGGTCAATTGATTTCTAGTACGGTTATTCCCAGACCTTTACCTAATTTAGAAGCGGTACTTCCCATTGGCGGACGTTTGTTGCAGTTGGTAAGCGGCAGGGTTTCTGCTCAGTTTAGAAATATGGCGATCGGGCTGTTAGAAACCCGAGGTTTTCCGGCGATGGTTGGGGCCTGCGATGCGATGTTAAAGTCCGCTGACGTTCAGTTAACTTCTTACGAAACTACTGGGGCGGGTTTGTGTACTGCTATTATTCGCGGTTCGGTTTCTAACGTGGCGGTTGCTGTAGAGGCGGGCATGCACGAGGCGGAAAGAATTGGTGAGTTAAATGCGGTAATGGTGATTCCTAGACCTTTAGATGATTTGGAAAAAACTTTGCCCGTGGCGAGTTGTTTGGTAGAGAAAAAGGTAGAGGAAAAACAACAACCTTTGCGCTTGCCCATAGGAGTTAAGGAGACGGAGAAAGAGTTGGTTAAATTGCCAGATTTTTCTGAGTTATCGGCACCTGTTAAGGAAACCCAGGAGATTGGTAAGTAGGTAATATCAATTCAACCCAGAAACCCGGTTGGGGAAAAAACCGGGTTTCAACTCAACTCAGAAACCCGGTTG
>CAZUCT010000397.1:0-4809 GCA_964619285.1 uncultured bacterium
ATGAGTGTGAGTCACTCGTCATGAGAAAATAAATATGCAAAATTGAGATGCTCCCGTTCGCGCGCGCCTAACCTACGATTGGGGACTTGTTAAAAAATCAACTACCAGTCTCTTGTAGGTCGGGCTCCGCGAACCTCCACCCAACACCGGTATCTTATTAAATTGCAAGTCCCTTGGTACTTTTTTGAGTAAGAAAAACTGATGAAAATGATAAAAAGTAATTATCAACTTGACAAGAATGAGAATTTTTTGTTAACAAAGAAATAGAGAGAAAAAGCAGAAATAGTAGTAAGAGGAAGTTTTAATGTCCAAACAGCTAATTCAAGCGGTTATCGAAAGCGAAGAAAAAGTAGATTTAAAGCGTTTTATCAGCGATTTGCGAGCTGCAGAAAATCGTTATTTACTGCGGAACGATATAGTGAATGCTTTCGTGGATTTTAGCAAAAAACAAGAGAAGCCAGAGAATTATGATAATGCTTCAAATTTAGGGAAGCTGATTTTCTACACTCAGGAAATAATGCTGGAAGAAGAGGATTTATGCATTATTATTCGTCCGAAAATAGCTTATCAAGAAAGCTATCGCATTTTGTCGGATTTGACGGTGGAAGAAATGACGGTGGAGGAATTGTTGGACCAGCGCGATCGCTACATTAACCGCTACCATCCCAAGGAGGGCGATGTCCTCGAATTAGATTTTGGACCGTTTTATGATTACTCGCCGAAAATACGAGATGCTAAAAACATCGGTAAGGGAGTAGAATTTCTCAACCGTTTTTTATCGAGCAAGCTGTTTCAAAATCCCGATGAATGGTTGGAAGCTCTCTACCAATTTTTAAGCCTTCACTCCTACAACGGAATCCAACTGCTGATTAACGAACGAATTAAAAATCAACAAGAACTGTCGGATAAAATCAAGCAGGCGATCGCCTTTACGAGCGATCGCCCGGAAGACGAACCTTACGAAAAATTCCGCCTAGATTTGCAAGTAATGGGATTTGAAGCGGGTTGGGGCAACGCTGCAAGTCGGGTTCGGGAAACCTTAGAAATACTCGACGAACTAATCGACTCTCCAAACGACAAAGTTCTGGAAACTTTCCTTTATCGCATTCCGATGATATTTCGGATCGTCCTGGTTTCCATTCACGGTTGGTTCGGGCAAAAAGATGTTTTGGGGCGACCGGATACTGGGGGTCAAGTTGTTTACGTTCTCGACCAAGCTAAAAGTTTGGAAAAACAGCTCCAGGAGGATATAAAATTAGCGGGCTTAGATATGTTTGAAATTAAGCCCAAAGTCATTATTCTCAGCCGCTTAATTCCCGAAAGCGACGGTACCACTTGTAACGAACGTCTGGAGAAAGTTCACGGCACGGAAAATGCCTGGATTTTACGGGTTCCTTTCCGGGAATACAATGCCAATGTTACTCGGTATTGGATGTCTCGATTTGAGATTTGGCCTTATTTAGAAACTTTTGCTATTGATGCGGAAAAAGAGTTATTGGCAGAGTTTCAAGGAAAACCAGATTTAATTATTGGCAATTATTCTGATGGTAATTTGGTGGCGTTTTTATTAGCGCGGAAGCTGGATACTATCCAGTTTAATGTTGCCCATGCTTTAGAGAAATCTAAATATCTCTTCAGTAACCTTTACTGGCAAGAGATGGAAGATAACTATCATTTCTCTTTGCAATTTACGGCGGATTTAATTGCCATGAATGCTGCTAATGTTTTGATTAGCAGTACCTATCAAGAAATCGTGGGAACGCCAGACGGCGTAGGACAATACGAGTCTTATAAATGTTTTACGATGCCGGATTTGTATCACGTCGTGGATGGCATAACCTTGTTCAGTCCGAAGTTTAATTTGGTGCCCCCTGGGGTGAATGAAAATGTCTATTTTCCTTACTCTAAAAAAGAGGATCGGGTCGAGGCGGATAGCCAACGATTGGATGAGTTGTTGTTTACTCTAGAAGATCCCAGTCGGGTTTATGGAAAGTTGGCAGAACCTAATAAGCGTCCTCTATTTTCGATGGCTCGTTTGGACCGGATTAAAAACTTGACAGGTTTGGCAGAATTGTATGGCAAAAGTAAGGAATTACAAGAGCATTGCAATTTGATTTTAGTGGCGGGTAAGTTACGGGTAGAAGAGTCGAACGATTACGAAGAGGCGGACGAAATTAAGAAGCTTTACTACCTGATTAACGAGTACGAATTATATGACAAAATTCGGTGGTTGGGAGTGCGCTTGCCTAAGAGTGATTCGGGTGAAATTTATCGGGTAATTGCCGATCGCCACGGCTTTTTCGTTCAGCCGGCTTTGTTTGAAGCTTTTGGTTTGACGATTTTAGAGGCGATGATTTCTGGTTTGCCTACTTTTGGTACGACTTTTGGCGGACCTTTGGAAATTATTCGGGATAAGGTGAATGGGTTCTATATTAACCCGACCAATCAGGAGGAAACGGCGCAAAAACTTGTCGATTTTGTGACTAAATGCGAGGCCGGCGGCGAAAATTATTGGCGTCAAATTTCTAATGCGGGAATGGAGCGCGTTTACAGCACTTACACTTGGAAAATTCATACCCAGCGGCTGTTAACTTTGGCGCGGGTTTATGGTTTCTGGAACTATTCTTCTAAGGAAAATCGGGAGGATTTGTTCCGCTATTTGGAGGCGCTTTTTTATCTGATTTATAAACCAAGGGCGCAACAGCTTCTCGAAAAACATTCCCATCGTTAGATTGTTAATGGTTAGTAGTTAGCTAGGTCAAGAAACCGGGTTTTTTTGACAATACCTTCGCCAAAATAAAAATACCTACAAGAAAATGGCGTTCCTCGCCCGCGTGAAACCGGGTTTTTTGAAAAAACCCGGTTTCTTAAATCTCGATGCTGGCGAAGGTATTGTTAGAAAAACCGGGTTTCTGAGAAAAGAGGGGCAAAAAACCGGGTTTCTGAGAATACTTGAGGGGCGATCGCTCTGTAGGGATTGATACCCGGAGTCTTAAAGGGGGGTTTTATTTAAGCTGTTGGGATAGCTAAGAAAACAAAAATATCGTGTTATAATCGAGGTGCAGCATTTTTAAGCCCCGTTGGTTCGATCGCAAAGTAAAAAATCCCAGCCAGAAGGAAGAGAAAGGTTTAAGGTATTTTTGAGATGAATTGAGATAAGGTAGGGGTTTGGGCGTGCTGTAGCAATTAAGAAAACTAAAGAAGAAGAGAACTGTATTATGCGCCATACTACTATTACTGCCTTGGCAAGCGTAGTGGCGGCGATCGCTATAGGGCCCGAGGCGATCGCCCAACCCTATTCTCAAAACTCAACCCCAAGACGAGAAACCCGAGAATTTCGGGAAAATAACAGTTTGGCAGAACGACTTTCAGAAAAACCAGACCTGCGCGAATTTATGATTCCTTCCAGGGAGTCCGGAAGTCCCCAGAAAAGCGATTCGCTGTTTTCTAAACCCTTTTATCCAAGTGCGGCCCAGAGACGATACGAGGACAAAAGCTTCTCTGTGGGGGATCGGGGTTCTCATGTTTGGATTTTACAACGTCGCTTGCACGCACGAGGCTTCGAGCCCGGCCCTGTAGATAGCGTATTTGGTTCCCAGACGCGAGAAGCTGTAAAAGCTTTCCAAGAATCTCGGGGCTTAAAAGCAACTGGGGCGGTGGATGAAACTACCTGGAAGGCCTTAACCCAAAACGAGCAACCGACTTTCCCCAGGGAACGCCAAGAGCAACCTCGGGCCGAAAAGCAATTGGTTTCCCAAGAAACAATCTTGGATAAAGGCAATAAAGGTTCCAAGGTAAAAACTTTGCAGCTGCGTTTGGAAATTCAAGGTTACGATCCCGGTCCCATAGATGGAGTGTTTGGCAGGAAGACTGCGGCTGCGGTGAAACAATTTCAAGAAACCCAAGGTTTAGCTGCGACTGGCGCGGTAGATGAGGCTACCTGGGAGGCACTGGGTAGGAATTAAAGGCCAGGCTAGAGAGCAGGTAAGCTGTTCGGTATTTAAACTACCGATCGGTATCGTAGCTCTAGGCAAGAGGCAAAAGGCAAGAGGCAACAGGGGCCGTGCATTTTAAATGCGTCTTAGCTTATTGTATTGTCAGAAACCAGTATCTGGTGAAACCCGGTTTTTTGGTATCTGGTGAATCCCGGTTTTTTGAACAATACCTTCGCCAGCATCGAGATTTAAGAAACCGGGTTTTTTGAAAAAACCCGGTTTCTGGCGGGGGAGGAACGCCATTTTCTTGCAGGTATTTTTATTTTGCCGGAGGTATTGTTGAAAAAACCGGGTTTCTCGACCGCCGATGTCGATTTTGTCCAAAAGTCAAGCGATCCCGAATTGGGGTCGCTTTATTTTTTGATGAAGCGATTGGCTAAATTTGAGAAGAGGTTATGTCAGTGTAGCCAAACCAACGTAAAATCTTCAGTAGTATATTTCTAATCGCAGAAAAATTTGTTGCCGCATTACTTTGAATTATAGGTAAATCATCTTCTTGTAATACTTTATCTTTAACCCAATGCAATTGATTTTCCATAGTCCAGTGTCCTTGAATTCCTTTAGCAAAAACTTTTGCTTCATCTATTTTACTACTAATATAGTATCTTATTAAATTGCAAGTCCCTAACTGAGGCGACTTACGAGATTTTAAGGGATAAGTTTTTGTTTGTGGAACGGGGGGCGATCGAGGTTAAGGGTAAGGGGAAGATGAGGACTTTTTTGTTGAAGGAAAGGATGGTAAATAGTTCGTAGTAGCGACTCTACGACTAAAGTCGTTACTACGAACTTGCTCTACGACTAAAGTCGTTACTAC